>JAGXRB010000377.1 GCA_018336075.1 Bacteroidota bacterium | reverse complement strand
TTTAGCTCGCAAACATATTCAACTGCTTCGTTCAGGCTTTTTTGAATCCTGTTGTGAAAATCAACTATCTCGCTTTCGCTGTATGAGTTTGACAACGAAAGCATGGAGTAACGATGAGCAACTGTACGAAAGTTTTTTGTAACCTCCCCCCCAACACGTTGGCTTGGAGAGTCATCCTGCACTAAATCAGGAAAGCGCTTTTCAAGCCCGATAAGCTCTTCAAGTAGCATGTCAAATTCATAATCTGAGATCTCAGTCCGGGCCTGCAAATAATACAGGTGATTGTGATGGTTCAGCAGTCGTGTCAGTTCATTTATTCTGGCTTCGGCAGCATCTTTGGTCATCTTGATTTCTTTTTTTCTGGTATGCGGGCTTTGTTGCGGTAGATATGAATTTCCTCATTGGCATTTATTGGATTGATCCTGTGGATCATCCGATCCATAAAACCTGGACTTATGGTAGTTTCATAAACAAGTTCTGGAAAAAATTGCCTCAGCGAATCAACTCTTGATTCCAAACTATCGGGTTTGTAAAACAAAACAAAAGTTGGCTGATTTTCCTTCTTTTCCCAATCTTTCCAACCAGAAAAATCCTTGTAAGTAATATCCTTGTAGATTGCATCGTAGGTAGGCCATTGACCAGTATAAAACACTGGCGGAAACCGGAGAACATTGCTGCCATAATCATCAATCAGGAAATGATCGATATTGGCATAGCCTTTGAGATAACTCATCGATTCGACTCTGGCTTTTTTGGAATACATTGGTGTGAAAAAAATCAGCAAGGTGATGTTGATTGCCCAGAAAAACAACCAAGAAGCTGTCAGTATGCTTTTGCTTTTTTTCCAGAATTTTGAACTGTTTACCCACTCCTCCCAACCGGCAAGTCCAAGTACTATAAACAGTGGTATAACCGGAAGAATAAAACGCTCTTGCTTGTTGGGAAATATCGAATGAAACACTATGAAAAGCAATACCGGAAAGAAGAGAATAAAATATTTCTTCCAATTCCGGAGATATCCCCAGATCAGCATCAGACTTACGGGTGGAATGAGCAGCCCTGCCAGTAAAAGAATATAGTTGTACCAGGGGGCAGTATGATATTCGTAGGCATGGCTAAGGTTGTAGGAGACATATTCAGTTAACTCTGCAAAGGGCCTTCCCCAGATAAAGAAATCTATTATACCCTGAAAAATTATCGTAGAGACCAAAAATCCGATTGCTGTTGACAACATCCCGCGCCAGTTGCCCAGAATCAGCACTGCAAGGCCAAGTCCACCGGTAAAAACAATTGTTTGGTAACGAACAGAAAACGCAAGTCCAAGGAAAAAACCTGCAACAAGGAAGGATGTTTTGTGATAGCCTGGAAGATTTTCCTTTCTGATCTGCTCTTGTCTTAAAATGATCAGGGTGCCGTACATCATAAATGGAATGCAGGTAAGTTCGACCATGTTTCGGACACCTAAAAATGGCATAAACCAGAAAACTGCCAGAAGCAAAGCAACTTTATATGCGGTTTCTTTTGCGGTAATCAGACTTGCGATCCGGTAACCAAAAGATATGACAAACATTGAAATTCCAGCATGAAACAGCCTTACAAAGAGCATCTTCCACTGTGGATCATTAATGCCGAAAAGTTGTAAAAACTGAAAAAAAAGATATTGAAAACCCACGTAAAAGAAACTGTGTCCTTCGGGCCCGGTATTACCATCAGTTCCGGGAAGCCACTTGAGGTAGTCGCCACCATCAACCCAGGACTGCGCTTGCTCAATCACCAGAAAATGGTCGTCGTGCATGCCGAAACCTCTTGAAAAGAAGGCTGCAATAACACGCAAAACAAAACCTATTAACATGATGAACAAAAATGGGTGCTTCGTTTTGAAACGTAACAGTTTATTAATCATTGGATATGTTTTTCAATTTATGTTATGTGAAAGAGCCTTTGCAAAATTAGTTTATTCTTAGGGTAATTTGCCATTTTTAGAAGCTGAATCAGTATTTGAAAGAAGTAATTTTATTTGATCAAGGATTTTTTCTTTATGTATTTGTCTGGCAGCTCTTGCAACAGAGGTAAAATATTGATGGTGCTGCAAAAAGCGTATCTGCTCGTTGTACCAAAAAGTTAAGGAATCTGTATAGCCTTCAAAATGAATCCATTCCAGACGCAATTTATGAGAAATGATGTGATAATCTTCCCGGCCAAGATAATCAAGGTCTGCATCACAAAGAATTTCTTCAAGCAGATTTTTTGGATTCTGAGGCATTTTAGTTGCCAAAATCATGCTGCCTATTCGATTGATCTGATCATTATTGTATCCATATTCTGGCAGCAGAACTTTGACGTAGGTGACTGCTGCCTCTTCATGCCCGATACGATTCAACATCATGCCGGTTTCATGTGTGAGGGCGGCTGTTTGAAGCAATAGAAAATCTTCGGTATTGAGTTCATATTGCGATGCAATATTTTCCACAGCCTTGAGTACATCAAAAGTGTGCCCTATATTATGATAATATAAATCTTCAGGAAGCTTATCCTCCAGCTCTTTTAATACAAACTTTTTTAATGCAAAATAGTTCATTGAAATATTCTTTAGCTCCTTAAATTATTTAAAATATCCCTAACACTCTTAAGTCTTTATTTTTTCAGTTATAGCATAAACTTTAACAGCACCTGTCCGGCCCTTAACTTTTACTTCATCAAGATATTTATGGGCATAACAATTTTTGTTTCCAACAAGTTCAAGTGTCGATTCAGAAACGATAAGAAATGCGTCATAATTACGCGTCAGACCTTCAAGCCTTGATGCAAGATTCACGGAGTCGGAAATAACAGTTGTTTCCATTCTGCCTTCACCGCCCACAACACCAAGCATCAGGTTTCCGGTGTGAATGCCAGCACCGGTATCTATCGGCGGACGGCCTACCTGTTTGAGCATGAGGTTGAATTCTTTCAGTCTTTCATGCATTTCTAATGCTGCATCAATAGCATCTTCAGCTTTATCACCAAACAAGGCCATGATGGAGTCTCCGATAAACTTGTCAATAAAACCATTATGAGCCCTGATAACAGGTTCCATATATCCGAGGTAATCATTTAGAAAATCAAAGTTTTCTTTTGGACTTAACTTCTCCGAAATGGTTGTAAATGAGCGTATATCAACAAAAAGAATTGTCATATGTTTTTGAACCTGATCGCCAAGAGCCACATCAGTAATGCTTTTTTTCCCAAGAATCTGCAGGAACTCTTCGGGTACAAACCGCTGGTTTGCTTCTGTTATTTCTTTAAGGGCACTGATATTTCCGGTAATGCGCATTGCCATTTCGTTGTAACCATTGGCTAGTTCACCAATTTCATCGTTGGTGCGCAAAATAGCCAGTCTTCCAAGTTCATCCTCACCTTGTTGCCGCATTTTTTCTACTACTTCTTTCAAAGGAATCACGATGCTGTTGTGTGTCCAGTTGACAAAGAAAAACAGATAAACGATGCTGATAGTTATGCCAGAAAATATGCCAACAAACATCAGCAGACTGTCGATTGCATTTACATAAAAAAGGTGTTCGCTTTGAAAAAGATTGGCTTGTTCGATAAAAGGAACATATTTTCCGAAAAGGACCTCAATATGCTCAGGCGAAAGCTTATCACTATTGGCTTCCCGAATGGCTGTTTTGCTCAGCGAGAGATAAAAAACAACAATTACAAGTGGTAAAAGAGTTGTCATAATACTGTTTATCCACAGCCTTCTTATGATATGATCACGGTATTTGTTTTCAGTTGTAGTATAAAGACTGACACTATCATAAACGTGCTCAAGGTATATAAACCGTACCCGATGCCTGAACCAGAAATAGACAAATAAAGCTGTAAGAAATGAAGCAAAAAATGAGATAAAAAAGAACTGCTCATAAAACTGTCTGCTTGAACTGCTGGTAAAGTCATTTCCAAAAACTTCAAAACCCATATAGGCTAAGGTGACAAAAAAAGCAAACCCTAAAATGAAACTATTGATTATAGGTACTTTAAGCAACCATTTTCTGCAAAAGCTGAGGAGCTGGTCACTAACAATCTTGTTTTTTCTGCGGTAACTAAAATATCGTTTAAAGGGATAATTCCAAACAAAACCAAGCAGCATGCTTGCAAGCAGCATTCTGAAAAGTAAGCTGATGGTTTTCTGAAAGCGTAAATCTTCGGGTTCTATTGTAAAGTCTTTGCTTTGTGCATTCGCTTCAGCAGAATCAAAGTTGATCGTATCTGTTTGGGCTTCAGTCAATGGATCAGCAGCAGAGATGTCGAACTGAAATTGTGTCTTACTTAAAGCTTCCCTTTCCTCCAGCCAATAGGGGCCATACTTGAAAAGCATGATCATCGAAATTGGAAAAACAAGCAATACGAAAATAGTGATAGCTGTCAGATAAATTCTGAAGCCATAAAATTTTGGAATTGCTTTGGTTATCACTTTGAATAAGGTTTTACCAATCGACAGCTTTCCTGCTCAGCGGCATAGTCATGCATCTGGCGCCGCCGCCGCCGCGGGAAAGCTCGTCTCCTTCAATGGTTATGACATATTTTTCGTATTCTTCAATATTGACTTTGTTTTTAAGTACGTCTTTGGCCTTAATAATTTCAAAGCCATGGTTGTTGAGCTCATTCATGGTGTTTGTATTGCGACCATAACCGATAACTTTTCCGGGTGCAATTGCAAAAAAGTTTGCGCCACTTTGCCACTGTTCACGTTCCATAATATAAATATCCTCGTGGCCGCCACACGAAATAGGCTCAAGGTCAATGCCCAGTTTTCGAAGTGCCGTAAGCATATTTTCTTCCTCTTTTATTTGCACCACCTGATCGCCTTCAACGATAAGGTGAATGGTGATATGGCGGCTTGATTTAAGTATCAATGGTTCAAAAATCATGCACTTGTCTTTGTCAAGAAAAGTAAAAACCATGTCAAGATGGATGAAAGACTCAGGTTGATAAGGTAACTCCTGCAAGATCATATGCTTGGTGCCCGGCTTGGTTTTAAGAAACTCAAGAACTGCATCAATGCCCTGACTGGTTGTCCGTCCGCTGATACCACTTAAAAATACATCTTCTCTTGCTATAAGCACATCGCCACCTTCAATGCTGGCTTTTCCGGATTTATCGTAAAGTTTAACCGGATTCACAGTCTGTGTAGCAAATGAAGGATGGTAATCGAAAATTGCTTCCATAATAAGCGACTCCCGCTCTCTTACTTTACTTGCCATCCGACTTATAAGCACCTTGTCGTTCATGCTGAATGCAGCATCACGGGTGAAAAAAAAGTTTGGAAGGGGATGTAAAGAAAAACGTTCGTTGTCTAAAAATTTTGTCAGTGTGTCTTTGTGCATCTCAACGCCTTCGATAAGCTGTTTGGCAAGATCCTCATTGCTTAAATCGCCAAGTGTACTGCAAAAATCACCAACTGCCTCTGCCCGGCAGATTTTGGTTATAAGGTTGTTTTTGACTTTTTCGTTTTGTAATATTTCAGAAAGCAGGTCTCTTACCTCAAAAACTTTGGTAACTTTTTGCAGGATTGCATTGAATTCGTTGTATTCCGGAAGTGCAACACTGAGGTTCAAAATATCGCTGTAAAGTGCTCTTGCAGCATTTTCAGGGGTCATGTTTTCAACCTCAGCTCCAGGTGTATGCGTGATTACACTTTCAAGCTCACCAATCTCGCTGTTGACATTTATCTGAATTTTCTCGTTGGTCATAATCGTTTGATAATTTGTTGAATTTTTATAAACATGCTCAAATATAGCACTTTACAATAAAAAATAAGTAACAAGGATGCAAAGATAGGCCAAAAAGTATGAAGGTCAAGTGCAACAACATTTTTTTAAAGTTTCAATATTATACTCTTTGAAGGATTGGTTTTTAGTCCGCAACATGGGATTTTCCATATGCATTTTATTTGAAATCTTTTAAAAAAGGAAATTAATATGAACGAAAGCAACCCAAATCAGAATTGTCTTTTTAATTGAACTCCTTAAAAAAACTAATCATACAAAGCCAGAAACTCGTAGCCGTTACCCGACTCATCAAGAAAGGTGATAAAATCTTTAGTTTTAATACTCAGGCTTGCTGTATTGTCATTTGGGTGAAAACTTAATTTTTCTGCCTGCAACAATTTTTCATCGATGAACAAATATACATGATGATCCTTGTCGTTTATAATTCCAAAAGGAGAAACACTTCCCGGACTGATGCCAAGAAAACGCTCCATTCGCTCCGGAGAAGCAAAACTTAGTTTGCCCTGCTTCAACCGCTGCTCAAGGTCGCGCACATTTAACTGCTGCATGCAATGAAAAATCACAAGGTAATGTCTGTTGCCCTTATGATTTCGAAAAAAAAGATTTTTGCAATGCACCGCATCAATATCTTTCCAATATTTCAATGCATCCTCCACAGTGGGTGTTGCGGGATGAAAGAAAACCTCGTATTGAATATTGAGTGCTTGTAACACTGCAAAAACCTTTTCGTGTTTCTCGTTTGTCATTGAATGAAAACAATATATTTCCTGAGTAAATATTACCCAATAAATCTTTAAACTTTCATTTAGAATATGTTATGAACAATTATTCAACCCATTCAGCAATAAACATATTGGTGTCGCGCGTGCCGTTGTTGTTTCTGTTGCTCGAAAAAATCAGTTTTTTACCATCAAACGAAAACATAGGAAAAGCATCGAAAGTGTCATCGAAAGTTATTTGTTTGAGGCCTGTTCCATCAAGATTGATCATGAAAATATTGAATTGATATCCTCTGGTTGAATGATGGTTTGAGCTGAAAAGAATTTTTTCGCCAGAAGGGTGAAAATATGGAGCCCAGTTTGCTTTTCCCAGATTCGTCACTTGCTTAAGATTTGATCCATCAACATCACAAACATAAATTTCCATTTCTGTAGGTGTAACAAGTCCTTGTGCAAGCAAGTCTTTGTAGTTTTTCTGATCTTCCGGACTAATTGGTCTTGATGCCCTGAAAACCAATTTCGACCCATCCGGCGAAAAGAAAGCGCCACCATCATAACCTAGTCCGCTGGTAACTTGTTTCACATTGCTGCCATCAATATCCATCACAAAAAGTTCAAGATCACCTGTTCGATCTGAGGTGAAAACAATTTTATCGCCTTTTGGTGATACTGTTGCTTCAGCGTCATAACCTGCGCGGTTGGTAAGTGTATCGATGATTTTACCTTTGAGGTCAGCAACAAAAATGTTGTAGTCGTCATAAATTGGCCAAACATATTTTCCATCCTCTCTTGGAGCCGGAACATGCGGACAACTTCCACTGCCCATGTGTGTTGAGGCAAATAGTATTGTGGTGTCACCCGGCATAAAATACGAACAGGTTGTGCGGCCAAGACCTGTGCTGATTAGCTGTGGAATCTCTTTATCCATTTTGGCCTCATCAAGTCTGGTATAAAAAATCTGATCGCAATCCAGATTCCATGCAGGATTATTCGACTGGAAAACAATCATCTCATCGTTGAAACTGAAATAAGCTTCAGCGTTATCGCCTCCAAAAGTGAGTTGTTTTAAATTGGACAAATGAACTTCTTGTTCATATTGTATAGAAGTTTTAACATTTTCAGTACCGTGATCGTGGTCATGATTATGGTCGTGATCATGATTATGAGATTGTTGGTTTGTACAGCCAAAAACTATCATTGATAAAACCAGAAAAGGAATAATTTTCTTCATTTTTAAAAATTTAGATGATGAATTTTAACGTTTGTAAAAACATAGATTGATGGAAAATATAATTAACGCTGTTCAATTATCTGTGTTTTTGAATTGCTGGCAAAAATAGATAAAAGTACTGGAATACTTATAACTTGTCTTTTATTGCAGCGGCAGTAAATGATAAAGTACTCTTAGACAGCGCTTCCGGACTTCCTTCAAAAACGATTGTGCCACCTTTGTCGCCTCCATCAGGGCCCAGATCAATCACCCAGTCGGCACTTTTAATCACTTCCGGATTGTGTTCGATAATCACCAAAGTGTGTCCATTTTCAATCAAGGCATTGAAAGCATCCATCAATTTATTGATATCATGAAAATGCAGCCCTGTTGTGGGTTCATCAAAAATGAACAAAGTTGGTTTTTCTGACTGGCCTTTTGTAAGAAAAAAAGCAAGTTTTATGCGTTGTGCTTCTCCGCCACTCAAAGTATTTGATGACTGCCCCATTTTCAGGTATCCAAGCCCGACCTCCTGAAGAGGCAATAGTTTGCTAAGAATTTTATTGCATAAGGAGCTGGCTTTCTGATGGGCCTGAAAAAACTCAATGGCTTCATCTATAGTCATATCAAGTATATCTGATACGTTTTGATTCATAAATTTGGCATCCAGTACCTCTTCCTTAAAGCGTTTTCCCTGGCAAACATCGCATTTAAGGTAGACGTCAGCCATAAACTGCATTTCTATCTTAACAGTACCTTCACCTTCGCATGCATCACATCTGCCGCCGGGTACATTGAAAGAAAAATATCCTGGTTTATAGCCACGGGTTTTCGAAAGTTTAAGATCAGCAAACAATTGCCTGATTTCATCAAAAGCTTTCACGTAAGTAACCGGATTTGAACGTGATGAACGTCCGATTGGGTTCTGATCAATCATTTCGACCGACTGGATACGGTTCAAATCACCCTTTAGTTCACCAAAACTGCCTGTTTTATCGGCATGTCCTCCTGTATGCTTTCTGAGGGCCGGATATAGAATTCCCCTGATGAGCGATGATTTGCCTGAGCCGCTTACACCGGTTACTGTCGTCATGATACCCAAAGGTATTTTTACGTTAAGATTTTTCAGATTGTTTTCTGAAGCACCGATTATTTCAATGTAATCAGTCCATTTCCTGCGGTGTGAAGGCACTGGAATCGACATTTTTCCATTGAGATACTTTCCCGTAAGTGAGTTGGGGTCTTTCATGATTTCTTCATAAGTTCCCTGAAAAATCAATTCTCCACCCAGTCTGCCGGCCAGTGGTCCAATATCAATCACTTGATCTGCCGCCTTAATAATGTCTTCATCATGTTCAACAATAACAACAGTGTTTCCGATATCCCGTAGTCGTTTTAAAACCTTTATAAGTCGCTCAGTATCTCTGGTATGAAGTCCAATGCTGGGTTCGTCAAGAATATACGCAGAGCCTACCAGACTACTGCCTAATGAGGTTGCCAGATTGATTCTTTGCGATTCTCCACCAGAAAGGCTGTTTGATAAACGGTTTAGAGTCAGATACCTCAGACCGACATCAAGCAGAAATGAAATTCTGTTGGTAATTTCGGTCAGCAGTCTTTTGGCTACTTGCTTGTCTGCTTCATTAAGTTCGATGTTTTTAAAAAAATCGTAAGCTTCCTCCAAAGGCATCAACACGATTTCTGAAATATTTTTGTTTGCCACTTTTACGTAATTGGCATCTTTCCTAAGTCTTGTTCCTTCGCAATCGGGACAGACAGTTTTTCCGCGATAACGCGAAAGCATTACCCTGTATTGAATTTTATAGCTTTGTTCTTCCAGCTGCTTAAAGAAAAGGTCAATTCCTTCAAACCAGTTATTGCCTGTCCAAAGCAATTTTTTCTGCTCTTTAGTCAAAGAGTAGTAAGGCTTATGAATCGGAAAGTCAAATTTATGAGCGTTACGCAAAAACAGTTCTTTCCATTCGCCCATTTTTTCACCTTTCCAGCAGGCAATAGCACCATCGTAGATAGAAAGAGCTTTGTTAGGCACAACAAGATCTTCGTCTATACCTATAACAGAACCAAAACCTTCGCATGTTTTACAAGCTCCAAAAGGATTGTTAAAGGTGAACATATTTACTGAGGGTTCTTCGAAAGTAATTCCGTCCGCCTCAAATCTGTCAGAGAACCTTTCCTTTTTTATTTTTCCGTTTGTTTCTGAATGAACCACACAATAGCCTTTTCCTTCATAGAAAGCTGTTTGCACGGAATCAGCAGCTCTGTTAGAAAATTCTTCATTCAGATTTTGAATTCGAAGTCTGTCGACAACAATCTGATAATCTTCAATTTTTCCTTTTATACCTTTTTCAAGGTATTCATCTATGCGATAAATGATTTCTTTATGAAATACCCTGACGAAACCCTGTTGCATCAGAACCGAAAGCTGCTCGCTTGCTGATCTTCCGTTCATTTGGGATAATGGTGCCAGAATAAGCACTGTTGAATCTGTGGGTAACTTTAGAATGTAATCTACCACATCTTTTACCTGATGTCGTTTGACAATATTTTCGGATACCGGGGAATGGGTTTTTCCTATTCTGGCAAACAGAAGTTTAAGGTATTCATAGATTTCTGTCGAGGTACCAACAGTTGAACGTGGATTTCGTGAATGAACCTTCTGCTCGATGGCGATGGCCGGAGACAAACCTGTGATGGAATCAACTTCAGGTTTATTCATTCTTCCAAGAAACTGTCTTGCATACGAACTCAGACTTTCGACATAACGGCGCTGACCTTCTGCATATAAGGTGTCAAAAGCCAGGGAAGATTTTCCGGAACCCGAAAGGCCGGTTATAACAATCAACTTATTGCGTGGCAAAGAAACACTTACATTTTTTAAGTTATTAACCCTGGCATTGGTAATTGTGATGGTATTTTTTGTGGAGATTGTGTCCATTATTGCTTTGGTAAGAAAAATATTTCGCGAAATTATCAATAATATTTGCTTTTTTTAAAAATGTGATTAATTTTGCACCTAATAAAATTGTGTTCATACATTTGTTTCACACTAAAAACCTAAAAGGAGAACCATTATCGAGATAACTTATACCCTTTAATCTTAACCAAAATAAAAAAAGGGAGGCTCAATGAGTGCTATAGAAATTAGCGACAAGGAGCTGGTTGAAAGTTATCTGAATGGTAATCAATCCAGTTTTGAAATTCTTATCAATCGCCACCAGTCACGTGTTTTCGCGTATATTGTCATGCTTGTAAAAGACAGACAATTGGCGGACGACATTTTTCAGGATGCTTTTATAAAAGTTATCCGCACATTAAGAAGTGGTGCCTACAATGAAGAAGGAAAATTCATTCAATGGGTGATGCGCATCGCTCACAACCTGATCATCGACCATTTCAGGAAATCAAAAAGATTGCCAATAGCCGAAAGTGGAAGCGATGACTATCAGCTGGTAGATAAGTTAGGATTTACTGACAGTTCGATCGAAGAAAAAATTATTACAGAGCAAATCCATGATGACTTGCGAAAAATGATCGATTATCTTCCTGAAGAGCAAAAGGAGGTTCTTTATCTAAGACTTTACGCTGAAATGAGTTTCAAAGATATTGCAGAAATGACCAATGTAAGCATTAATACTGCCCTTGGACGCATGCGCTACGCTTTGATAAACATGCGTAAAATGGTGAAAGAAAAAAATGTTTCTCTTACATATTAAAAAAAATTCGTAAAGTGTAATAAGTTGGATTTAATCTGCGTTATCTAGCAGTTAAATCCAATTTATTTGCTTATGAATAGAAACTATACACTTGACAATTATTTCTTTCAAAACGATTCCGGACTTGATGAGTTATCAAACCGCATTGGAAAAGTTTTAAGAAAGGAAATGCCCCGGTCGAGGGCGTCGAAATCCTCAATTCAAATGCTTATCAACTATGCTTGCTCACTTGAATTAGTGAAAACACGCAATGCAGGAATGGTTGATATTTTGTTGAATTGATCTTTCAGATTAAAGTTTTTTTACAAACCACGTTTTCCAACGTGGTTTATTGTTTGCTTTTAACTCTACAAAATTGATCAGAAAAGTCAGGTTTGAGAAATTCATCAGCCATTTTGCCGAACATATGCCGGTGGCTGAAACTGAATTGAAATTTGATAGTCCTTATCAGTTGCTGGTTGCAGTTATTTTGTCTGCCCAATGCACTGATAAGCGTGTTAATATTATCACTCCTCCATTTTTTGAAAAATTTCCCACTGCAGCATCTTTGTCAATCGCAACCGAAGATGAAGTTTTCTCTTTGATAAAAAGTTGTTCATATCCAAACAACAAAACAAAAAGTCTTCTTGGGATGGCTAAAAAACTCGTCTCTGAATTTAATGAGATTGTGCCAGACAATATTGAAGACTTGCAACGACTTCCCGGAGTGGGTCGCAAAACAGCCAATGTGATTGCTTCTGTTGTGTATGATAAGCCCACAATGGCAGTAGATACGCATGTTTTTCGCGTTGCAGAGCGAATCGGGCTAACAACAAAAGCAAAGAATCCATTGGATTCGGAGCGCCAATTGGTTAAATACCTTCCCGAAGCGATAATTCCAAAAGCGCACCATTGGCTAATCCTTCATGGGCGCTATGTTTGTAAAGCCAGGAAACCTTTGTGCAGCGAATGCGGAATCAGAGATTTTTGCCGCTGGTACTTAAAAGAGAGTGCTAAGGAAGAAAGTTTGAATCCTAAATCGGAAGTGCAGCAAACAAAATAATTATTTGGATTGTTAAACCTGCCGGATTTAGTTCTATTTTTGTTAAACCTCAAAACAATCTTAATCATGTTAAAAAAAGGCGATATAGCTCCTGATTTTTCATCACAGGACCAAAACGGAAAGCAAGTAATTCTTAGTGCTTTAAAGGGAAAAAAAGTTGTTGTTTATTTTTATCCGAAAGATGATACACCTGGTTGTACCAAAGAAGCCTGCAATCTGCGTGACAATCACAGCTTGCTTTTAGAAAAAGGTTTTGTTGTTATTGGAATCAGTCCGGATAACGATAAGTCTCATGCAAAATTTGCAGAAAAATTCAGTCTGCCATTTTCACTTATTCCTGACCCGGAACTTACCATAATCAAGGCTTTTGGTGCATGGGGCAAAAAGTCGATGTATGGCAAAGAATATGAAGGACTGCTTCGCACAACATTCATTATCAATGAAGAAGGTGTTATTGATGAAGTGATTCAAAAAGTAAAGACAGACGATCATTCCAACCAAATTTTAAAAATTTATACCTAAATTGTATGACATCAGAAAAAGCAAAAGAAAACCTTGACAAGTTACGCCTTGAAAAACTTAAGGCACTCGAATCAACCCTGGGAAGCATAGAAAAAGCTTACGGGAAAGGCAGCGTCATGAAACTTGGTGACGATCCTGTAGACAAAATTGAATCCATCCCGACCGGTTCTATAGGTCTGGATTATGCCCTCGGTGTAGGCGGACTACCAAAAGGCCGTGTAACAGAAATATATGGTCCCGAAAGTTCTGGAAAGACCACTCTGGCTTTGCATGTTATTGCGGAAGCTCAAAAGCGTGGAGGCATTGCAGCTTTTATAGATGCTGAGCATGCTTTCGACAGGTTCTATGCTGCCAAATTAGGTGTTGACATCCAAAATCTTCTCATTTCTCAACCCGATTATGGTGAGCAAGCATTGGAAATTACTGAAAATCTCATACGCTCAGGCGCTATTGATGTGATCGTAATCGACTCTGTAGCTGCACTTACACCTAAAAGTGAAATTGAAGGTGAGATGGGCGATTCCAAGATGGGACTGCAGGCAAGACTAATGTCACAGGCGTTGAGAAAACTCACCGCTACAATCAGCAAAACTGGAGCTGTATGTATTTTTATAAACCAGCTTCGTGACAAAATCGGAGTTATGTTTGGTAATCCTGAAACTACAACAGGTGGAAATGCATTAAAGTTTTACAGTTCTGTTCGTTTGGATATCCGTAAAGTGAGTCAGCTGAAAGATGGTGATAACATAACCGGAAATCGTGCCAAAGTAAAAGTTGTAAAAAACAAAGTTGCACCACCATTCAAGAAAGCCGAGTTTGATATCGTTTATGGTGAAGGTATTTCAAAGGTTGGTGAAATAATCGACCTTGGTGTGGAGTACAATATCATCAAGAAAAGCGGTTCATGGTTTAGTTATGGCGAAACCAGACTTGGACAAGGCAGAGATGCAGTTAAAAATCTAATTCTTGAGAATCCTGAACTTTCGGAAGAGTTGGAAGGAAAAGTAAGAGAAGCCCTTACAAAGGCTTAATAAATAGCTATTTATCGAAAAAACCGCTGAATCAGAAAGATTGGGCGGTTTTATCTTTTAATTTTGTTAAGAAGTATGAAAAGGTTTTCATTTTATTTCGTGTTAACGATTCTACTGTTTTTTACAGCCTGTTCAGGTAGCAAAAAACCTGAAGCTTCATTGATTGATCAGACAGATGCTTTAACTCAGTTGAATCAACGGATTCAGGCTGATAGCACTAATGTTCTGTTGCTTAATGAGAGGGCGCTTTATTATCTGGAGAAGCAACAGATTGACAAAGCTTTGTTCGATTTAAATAGAGCGCTTGATTTAGATAGCCGTAATGCAGAAATATTTCTAACACTTGCAGAAGTCTATTTTGCAATGGGCCGATTGGATAATTGTAATGCAGCTTTGTTAAAAGCAGCTGAGATTGAACCCAACAATCCAAAACCTTTTGTGAAGCTGGCTGAACTGAATCTGATGATGGACAACCTAAATGTGGCATTGGCATACACAGATAAGTCGCTTGCATTGAGCAATTATAATCCGGATGCTTTTTATGTGAGAGGGATGATTTTCCTTAATCGAAATGACACGATTTCGGCTTTGAAAAACCTGATGCTTGCTTTGGATCAAAAAGAGAATTTCTATGAACCCATGATGCAAATCGGGATTATTTTATCCAATCAGCGCAATGAACTTGCTGAACAATATTTGCAAAAATTGATTCTTACATTTCCTGAAACCATGCAGGCCCGCTATCAACTTGCGCTTTATCTTCAGGATAACAATCGTGTTGAGGATGCACTTTTGCATTATGACACTTTATTGCAAAAAGCGCCTTCCAATAAGTTTGTTTTATTTAATATTGGCTACGTGTATCTTGTTTATCTTGAAAATTACACAAAATCAATCGAATATTTTGATGAGGCATTGGTAAAGGATCCTGATTATATTGACGCCTTATACAACAAAGGACGTGCTTTGGAAGAGCTTGGAAAATACGTTACAGCCAGAGATCTTTATGAACAGGTTTTGCAACGGTCTACAAATTATCAACTTGCGATAGAAGGTTTAAACAGACTGGATCGCCGAAAATAGAAAAACTATTCGATAGGTTTTAGTTTAGAATCCTGTAAAACCCAGGTTTCATCAATATTTTTGCCGGGCTGTAATTTAGAGTATTTAACCAAACCATAATTTTTCGCAACATAATAGTTCATGAATGTCGTGTCAGGAGCTTCCTTATAGTCAACAATATGAGTGTGATAAACATCTGAATACACTCTTCCGTTGATCATTAAACTATTTAAAAGTGCAACATTGGTGAAATTACCTTCATTTACACCAAGCAGCTGTGTTTCACCAAAAGGATATTTAGGTATTAAAATTCTGTAATACCTTCCATTATTAAAATACACCCTGTAGAGCTCGTTCATTGTTGAGTTTTGATAGGGAGCACCGACTGCAATCTCGCCTTTCGTTAAACCTGTAAGTGAACTTTTGTAAAACATCTCAATTGCATCATAATAGTACCCGGTGGTTGTAATGTCAGAGTGAAAACGACGATCATTCCAGACCTGATAAATTTTTACTGTATCAAAAACACCAGAAGCATTTTCCTTTTTATAAACCCAATAACTGCTTGAATCAAAAGCGACATAGTCTTTAAACGCTGGTGATATTTCTTTTACTAAAAAGGGCTCGCCTGTTTCTTTTGTGCATTGGACAGAAAAACTGATATTCAGAATTATTAATAGTAAAACCAAAATGTTTGATTGTTTTGCTTTCTGGTACATATATTTCCTTTTTAATTGGTTTAAATAGATTGTTTGAAATCACTTTTTATATAACCTGTCGGTAAAAAGCACTCCGTTGAGGTGATCAATTTCGTGCTGAAAAATTCTGGCAGTAAAACCTTCCAATTTTTCCTGTATGACTGTTCCCTGAATATCCTGATATTTAATTTCGATCATCCAGGGTCGGGTTACTGTGTCTCTGAGGATGGGGATAGAAAGACATCCTTCAATTCTTGCATGCAACGAATCGGAAAAAGCCATTATCTCAGGATTGATAAGGGTTTCAAAAGGATTACCTTCTTTGTCGAAACGCTGAACCAGAATTAATCTGCGGTTGATGCCAACTTGTGGAGCTGCGATTCCAACGCCTTTATGGTCGGGATGTTGAACGGTAACCAGCATTCTTTTCGAAAGAGTTGTCCAGATTTTTTTTTGAGTTTTTCGAATTGCCAAAGACTGACGGCGCAAAATATCATAGTCATCACTGTTGGTTGTAAGTGTGACACGCATTTTATCTTCGGCCTTACCTGAGTTGATCAACTGTCTTTCATATTTCGTAATGCGCTGTGCATGAGTTGTTATGCTAAGACAGAAAAAAATAAAAAGGGAAACAATAATTTTCATTTTACGACTTGCAGTTGCTAACCAGCAAAAATACAGTTATCTTTACGCTTAATTACAATGATGACTAAAAATAATTACATTTCATTCAAATTTTTTTCAAAAAAGCAAGTGGAGATGATTTTTTTCAGAGATATTTCTTTTCATTTAATGAAAAGGAAACGCTATTTATACATAGTCAGTCATTTACAAAGCGAATTACAAATCAGCTTTCCAGTTACAGATCGACATAAAGCGTTCTGGCTTTGATGCTTAATTTGTAGATGATAATTTTGAAGCATAACAATATTTTTTTATTTTTTTTTCAATATGGCAGCAAATACTTTTGGTGAAGTTTTTAGACTTACTTCATTTGGTGAATCACACGGAAGGGGCATAGGAGGAATTATTGATGGATGTCCGCCCGGTCTTTTTATTGATTTGAATTTCATTCAGGCAGAGTTGAACCGCCGGCGTCCCGGACAGTCACATTTGGCTTCACCACGACAGGAATCTGATCAGATAGAGTTTCTTTCAGGTATCCTCGACGGAAAATCTACTGGTACGCCCATTGCATTTATCATCTGGAACAGCGATCAGCGCTCGGGTGATTATGATCATATTCAGGAGGCGTACCGGCCTTCTCATGCTGACTACACATATCAGACAAAATACGGCATACGTGATCACAAAGGTGGAGGTCGATCTTCTGCCCGAGAAACCATTGCGAGGGTGGTGGCGGGTGCCATTGCAAAGCTTTTTTTGACAAATCATGCCATTGATATCATTGGTTATGTAAGTGAAATTGGTGGAATTTCTATGCTTCCACTAAAGCAACTACCTTTATATGAAGAAGTTGAACAGTCACTTGTTCGATGCCCCGACAAAGAAATTTCAACAAAAATGCAGTCGCTAATCGAAGCAGTGAAGCTGGAAGGTGATACCCTTGGTGGTGTGGTTAGCTGCCATATCAATGGACTTCCGGTTGGATTGGGGGCGCCAGTTTTTGATAAATTTCATGCAGATCTTGCCAAGGCTATGTTGAGTATTAATGCTGTAAAAGGCTTTGATTACGGAAGTGGTTTTGAAGGCGTCAAACTAAAAGGGTCTGAGCAAAATGACAAATTTGTGATGGAAGATGGCAACATCAGGACATTGACAAATCACTCGGGAGGCATTCAGGGAGGCATTACAAATGGCGAAGAAGTCTTTTTAAGGGTTGCATTCAAACCGGTTGCGACAGTAATGAAAGATCAGGAAACCATTGACAAAGATGGAAATCATGTGGTTATGAAAGGTAAAGGCCGACATGATGTTTGTGTTGTACCACGCGCTGTTGTTATCGTTGAAGCAATGGCAGCTATGGTTGCAATGGATCATTTTTTGCGCAATAAGATGTATCAACTTTGAGATATTTCAAATATAAAATTTATACTGATGAAAAAATTTATCAAAATTGCAGGCTTAATACTCCTGATATTAATTGCAGTTATGCTTACACTTCCCTTCGTTTTTAAAGGGAAAATTGTAAAAATTGTAAAGGAAGAAATTAACAAGAACGTAAATGCGGAGGTCAGGTTTCAGAATACCAGCCTTAGTTTTTTCAGAAGTTTCCCTGATCTGACTCTTTCGTTGAACAGACTTGAAATTATTGGAAACGAACCATTCGAAAATATCAGTCTTGTAACGATGGAGCGTTTTCAGGTTACAATCGATTTGATGAGTTTGTTTAAGGAGGAGCCTTTTGTGGTAAAAAAGATAGTGCTGAGAAAACCATACTTAAACCTTTTGGTTCTTGAAGACGGGACTGTAAACTGGGATATTGCAAAAGAAAGTGAGCAAGAAGACAAAGATTTACCTGAAACTGATGAAGCCTCATTTTCGCTTTCTCTTCAGGCATTGAATATCATTGAAGGCGATTTTATTTATGAAGACAGAGAACTTGATTTCAGACTTTTGATGAAAGAATTAAACGGAAGCATGAAGGGTGATCTTTCAATGGATCAAACAGATATCATGACCAAACTTACGATTGGTTCTCTTTCAATGGTTTATGAAGACATGACTTTGCTTAATGAGGTTTCTGGTGTTTTCAATGCCGTTGTCGAAGCCAATCTTGCAGAAAGTATTTATGTGGTTAAATCGGATAAGTTAATGCTAAATGATTTAAACCTTGACTTTGATGGGAGTTTTGCGCTCAATGAAGATGATATTGCAATGGATTTTGCTTTCAAGGCGCCAGATGGGAATTTCAAACAGATTTTGTCGTTGATACCAGCAATTTACATGACTGATTTTTCAAAGGTTCAGGCTGAAGGCCATTTTGCGTTAGATGGTTTCATGAAAGGCAGCTACAGCGAAAAGAGTTTTCCTGGTTTTGGAATGAATCTGAATGTTGACAAGGCAATGTTTTTTTATCCTGATATGCCTCAAAAACTTGAAAATATAAGTGTAAATGCCTCTGTAAAAAACGAAAGTGGTGACTTTGATGATACATTTTTGCTGGTCGAAAGCTTTGATTTCAGGATTGGAGCAAATCCTTTTGAAGCAAAACTAAAGTTAAAAACACCCGTTAGTGATCCCGACATCGAATCGAGTTTCAATGGCGTGTTAAATCTTGCGGATGTTTCTTCCTTGATTCCAGCAGAAAACTTTCAGTCAATGAAAGGGATATTGACTTTTAACTTCTTTTTAAAAACACTTCTTTCTGACATAGAAAACCAGCGTTATCAGAGCATCGAAGCCAATGGAAACATGGATGTTAAGGGTGTTGAACTTCCTTTTGAAGGTTTAGAAAAGACTGTTTCAATAAAAGGATTGTTCCTGAAGTTTAGTCCAGAATATGCCACAATGAACCTTGATGGACTTCAATTTGGAAAAAGCGACTTTTCAGCGAACGGAAATCTTGAAAATTATCTGGGTTATTTCCTCAGCGAAGGAACCCTCAAAGGGAAATTGGACCTTGTTTCAAATTTGATTGACGCCAATGAACTGATGAAGCATTTTGCCTCCGCTGAAACAGAAGACACGACGCAGGATACATCTGCAGTTTCGCTAGACCTGCCCGAGAGGCTAGAGTTTTTTTTAACAGCTAAGGCAGATCAGGTTTTGTACGATAATTATGAATTTAATAAAGTGGATGCGGGAATACATTATTCCAACAAGCAAATTCGCTTCGACCCCCTGAAAGCCGACTTACTTGGAGGCAGCATGAGCGTAAAAGGTCTGTTTGATGCCACTGATAAAGATGCTCCAAGGGTCAATATGGATTTCGCAATAACAAGTTTTGACATCCCAATGGCATATCAAACCATTGCATTGTTTCAGGCAGCAGCGCCTGTAGCAGAAAAAACAAAAGGTAGTTTTTCATCTTCTTTTAATCTAAGAGGCAAACTTGATGGCCAGTTGAATCCGGTTTTTGAATCATTACAGGGTGGAGGGGATTTGCAGTCAACGCAAATAACAATTGAATCAGTAAATGTGATGAATAAGTTAGCTGATTTGCTTGGCAATGAAGATTACCGCAGGATGATTACTGATGGCATCAACTTCTCTTTTGAGTTTATTAATGGAAGAGTCTTTCAAAAGCCATTTACCATAAAATATGCAGGCTCTGATGTTACTCTGGGTGGAAGCATTGGCTTTGATCAGCAACTGGATTATGATATGGTTTTCCAGGTTCCGTTTTCACAACTTGGTTCTTCAGTAGCTGATGGCATTGCAAGTCTTGCCAGGCTCGCCGGCGACAAAGGAATCAATCTTAGTCCTGGTACGTCAGTTCAGGTGAAAGCCAAAATTACCGGCCCTGCAAATGATCCGAATGTTTCTTTGGATTACAAGGATTTTGCAAAGAATCTGACATCAGATTTGATGAGTACGGCCCAGCAGGAACTGGATAAGCAAAAGGAACAATTAAAGGAGAAAGTCAGAGACGAAGCAGATAAATTGATTCAACAAGCCCGCGAACAGGGAGATAAACTGATTCAACAGGCTGAAACGACGGCTGCAAATATTCGCGCTGAAGCGGCTAAGGCTGCTGCCAAAATTCGGGCTGAAACAAAGTTGCAGGCAGAGAAAATAATAGCCGAAGGAAAAGCCAATGGCATTATTGCCGAGCGACTTGCAATGGAAACAGCTAAACAGTTGAATCAACAAGCCGATAAAAGTGCCTCTGACCTTGAAAATGAAGCTGATAAAAAAGCCAATGCCCTTGTTGATGAGGCCCGAAACAGAGCAGCACAACTAATTTTGGAAGCAGAAAAAAAAGCTGAAGGCATCTAAATCCTGGTAATATTTCAGCTATGACTTTTATTGGGCTTTCCTAAAACCTGAGATTTTTTGTTTTAAAAAGTCCTGGTGAACATGAAGCCTCGATTTTCGTTATTTGTCTTCAGGTATGAAGTCAGCTTTAAATATTCTCCACGATCTTAATTATAGACAATTATGAAAATATTGCTCACAGGTGCAACCGGATATATCGGAAAAAGATTGCTGCCTGAACTCATTCAACAAGGACATCAGGTAGTATGTTGTGTCCGCGATATGCAACGGGTGCCAAAAGAAGGCATTTGGAAGCATCCGGATGTTTCACTTTTTGAGGTGGATTTTCTGAAAGATAATCCGGATTCAAAAGCGATAGGTGATGTTGAAGCGGCCTACTACCTCATTCATTCAATGAGCGACAAATCGGTTGATTTTCAAAAAATGGAGGATATTTCGGCGCACAACTTTGTGAAGCTGATTGAAAAAACCAAAGCCAGACAAATCATTTACCTTACAGGCATGGCCAATGAGGATAAGCTCTCAAAGCATCTGGCCTCGCGGAAAAAAGTCGAAGATATTCTGAATCAAAGTTCTGTTCCTTTAACAGCCATCCGGGCTGGAATAATCGTTGGATCGGGCAGTGCCTCTTTCGAAATTATTCGCGATCTGGTTGAAAAACTGCCTGTTATGGTTACGCCAAAATGGCTTAACACACGCCATCAGCCGGTGGCAATAAGAAATGTGCTTCAATATCTGACGGGTGTGCTTGATAAAAGTGAAACTTTCAGAAAGGCATTCGATATTGGTGGTCCTGATATTTTATCCTACAAAGAAATGTTGCTTCAGTTTGCTGAAATCCGCGGATTGAAAAGATATATTTATACAGTGCCTGTAATGACACCAAAGCTTTCGTCGTATTGGCTCTATTTTGTGACTTCCACCTCCTACAGTCTGGCAACAAATCTTGTGAACAGCATGAAAATTGAGGTTGTGAGCAAAAATAATGAGCTTGAAAAATTACTTGGAATCACACCCATTTCCTATAAGGATGCTGTAAAGCTCGCCTTTCAGAAAATTGAACAGAACAATGTAGTTTCCAGCTGGAAAGATGCACTTGTTTCAAGTTACGCCGACAATACCCTTTTGGAGCATATAAAAGTTCCTTCCTATGGTTGTTTTACTGATAAAAGGTTGAAGGAAATTGAAGGCAATGCAGACGAAGTGCTGGAAAATATTTGGTCAATTGGTGGTGATCGCGGCTGGTATTACGGAAATTGGCTTTGGAAGATGCGCGGCTTTCTCGACAAAGTTCTGGGTGGCGTTGGTTTGCGCAGGGGAAGGACGAATCCACATACAATAAATACAGGCGATACCCTCGATTTTTGGCGCGTTCTTGCAGCTGACAAAAGCAACAAACGCTTGCTTTTGTATGCAGAAATGAAGCTTCCGGGAGAGGCATGGCTCGAGTTTAGTATAATCGAAAAGAATGGTAAGAATTATTTACAGCAAAACGCAACTTTTCGACCTAAAGGATTGGCTGGCAGACTTTATTGGTACAGTGTGCTTCCATTTCATTTCTTTGTTTTTGATGGAATGGCAGAAAATATTTTGAAAGCTGGAAAATCGACAAAGTAAATTTTTTAGAAAATCGAAAGTAAAAACCTCAAACCTTCAGTTTATCGATTTCTAACTGATAATCATATTGCAAATCCTCATGCAACAGTGATATGGTTTTTTTGATCTTTTTCAATTGATTCAAATAGAGATTGTTAAGTGAATCGACTGATTTATAAGCTATGCCTGAGTTTTTGAGTTTTGTACAAAAGAAAAGCAATAACTCAATTTCTGTCGTTTTCTGGCCTGAATATTTGATGTATTTATTTGTGATTCTTAGTATTTTTCTCAGACTTTTTCGCGCAAAGTACATTTTATTTTGATTGATTTCAGCAAATTGAATCTCAATCTCAGCCTTGACTCCATCAATAAATTCGTCTTCATCAATGGCGTCAAAAAGCAGATATCCGGTCAGTTCTTTATTTTCTTTTTTATACTTGATCAGTCTTATGCACAAATCGATCAGCTGTTTTTGTGAAAGGTTATTTAATTCTTGTTTTATTCGCGCGATCGATGCAGTTTTCATGAGCGTCGGTTTTTCTTAAGTGGCTCCAATAAATATTCCAGACCATTCGATTTGATTACGTAAATCGTTTCTAAAAGCATGCCCAATTTTCCCTGCGGAAAGCCTTTTCGCTGAAACCATTCAAGATATGAAACCGGTAAGTTGCTAAGAAGCGTGCCTTTGTATTTGCCAAAGGGCATTTCCATTTCAACAATCTGAAGCAACAACTGTGGATCGGGTAGCATGATATTTATCTTTGAAATGACGTTAAAATATTGATATTATGATAGTTAAATTGTTGATATCATGAAATGAAATTTAATTCTTTAACCAGCATGATGATAAAATTTATTTCTTGTGAAAAAATATATCAAAAGTGCTGAGGCAATACCGATCAGTGCACCAACTAAAACATCGGCGGGATAATGCACGCCTAACCCCATGCGTGTGTAGCCCATCAAAATTGCCCACAGAAATGATGGAATAATTACCCATGACCGTGGAAAAGCAAGGCTAAGCGCCATGGCAAGCACAAAGGCATCTGAGGTGTGACCTGATGGAAACGACGGACTGCCACCGGAAGTGACTTTTTCGATAAATGAATAGGTAACGAAAGGACGTGGCCGATTGATTGTATATTTCAGAATATTCGTTATTACTACCGCTGTTAAAACAGATCCGAAAATGTAATAAGCTTGAAATCGTAACTTTTTATTTTTTCTAACCAAAGCAATTCCAAGAAGCACAAGTGGTAACCCGAAAGTTAGTGGTCCTGTTGAATGGGTGATTGCAATAAATAGAGGATCTAGTTGTCTGTTACGATTAAGATTGATTTCTTTTAAAATATCAATGTCTTTGTGCTGAGGAACAATTGTAAGTGGCATCAAAAACAACAAGAGTAACAACAGAAGTCTTCTTTGGATCATAGGTATTCACTTTGACAGCAAATATCCGATTTTTAAGTGAATTCAATCCAACCTCTGATTCCTTTTTGTTTCGAAACAAGAAATGGCTTGAACTAAACAAGTTTTTCAATTTTCAACAACTTAGATTTCAGCTTTTTAATTCCGTTTCCGATTTATTGTTATATTTGCTGTTAAAATTTTAACATACAAAAATCATGAAAAAACTTTTGATTTTCGGGCTTATGATTGCCATAATAACTTCATGCAGTCAGGTCAAAGAGCAAACAGCACCACAGAATCCAATATCTGAAACTAGTATTCAGAAACTTATAGATTCGCTTAAAAGTGAAAATACTGAAAGTCAGTCATTTCGTATCGAGCGTGGTATCAGAGCAGTTGCAAATCTATGGCGGGCGACCGATGGCAGTGAAGCAGATTTTGAAGCTTTCTGCCTGAAAAATTTTATTGCAGATGAGGTAGCCCTGGAAAAAGTTTTCCGCCGTCTGGCAAATAATTATGAAAGTCTTTTTGGCTACATGAATCGTATTACTTTGGAGTTAAACCGTCCGGTTCACGAAGACAGAGGTCCTTTGTTGCCAATTGATCAGATGTTTGGTGCTTATAGCCCTTCAGCACATCTTCAGGACGATTTTTTTAACAATAAAATTGCTTTTGTTGTTGCGCTGAATTTCCCCAAATATTCACTCGAAGAAAAGAATGCTTTGGGTGCAGAATGGTCAAATCTTGAATGGGGCTATGCGCGTCTGGGAGATTTATACACAGCACGTGTGCCTGCAAATGTCCTTCAGGAGTATAATAAAGTTTATAGCAATGCAAGACTTTATATTTCTGAGTACAACATATTTGCTGGTAAACTAATTAATAATGAAGGAAATACATTGTTTCCTGAAGGCATGAAACTGCTTTCACACTGGAATATCCGCGATGAAATAAAGTCAAACTATGACAGAACAGATGGACTTGAAAAGCAAGAAATGCTTTACAAGGTTATGCTCCGGATTATTAATCAGGATATTCCAAAAGAGGTCATCAATAACCCTGATTTGCAATGGAATCCTTATGCCAATACTGTAACGAGGAATGGTGAAAATGTAGATTTTCAGATGGAGTCAACTGAACGATACAAACACTTGCTGAATCTTTTCAAAGCAATTAAGCAGATTGATGCTTATTATCCCAACAACGAAAACTATATCAGCCGCCACTTCAATAATGGCATGGAAATACCACAGCCTGAGGTAGAAGCGCTTTTCAGGGAGTATGCCTCTTCGCCTTTGTTGCGTGAAGTTGGTAAATTTATCAGTGAAAGACTTGGCCGTGATTTGCGTCCGTTCGATTTGTGGTACAACGGATTCGTTGGCAGGGGAGGTATTTCAGAAGATGCGCTTGATAAAATCACAAAGAAACGTTATCCAGATGCAATGGCAATGCAAAATGACCTTTCAAGAATTCAGAAAAGTCTGGGTTTTGATGATAAAATGGCTGATTTTCTGGCCTCAAAAATTGAAGTTGATGCTGCCCGTGGCTCAGGTCATGCCTGGCGTGCATCCATGAAAAGTATGCCTTCGCATTTGCGCACCCGCGTTGCTGCGGATGGCATGGATTACAAAGGCTATAACATCGCTGTTCACGAATTGGGTCACAATGTTGAGCAAACAATAAGTGTTCATTATGTTGACAATTATTTTGTAAACGGCATTCCAAATACAGCATTTACCGAAGCTTTGGCATTTATGTATCAAAAGCGCGACCTGGAATTATTGGGTATTTCCCAGACCGACCCACAAAAAGAACTGATGGAAGTGTTGGATATTTTTTGGGATAACTATGAAATGATGGGTGTTTCATTGGTTGATATGATGGTTTGGAAATGGCTTTATGCCAATCCAGATGCAACGGCTGACCAATTGAAGCAAGCTGTTTTGAAAATCTCGGTTGAGGTTTGGAATGAATATTTTGCTGATATTTTTGGTGAAAAGGATGTGCCGCTTCTGGCAATCTATTCCCATATGATTCAATCTCCTTTGTATTTGTCTAATTATCCTTATGGCCGTTTGATCATGTTTCAGATGGAGGACTATATCAAGGACAAAGATTTTGCGGCTGAAGTTTTACGCATTTATTCAATAGGTCGTATCACGCCACAGCATTGGATGCAGAAGGCCGTTGCAAGTCAAATCACCAATAAACCGGTTTTTGATGCCGTTGAAAATGCCTTGGAAAAGTTGAAAAATTAGAAATTACTATTCATCAAAAAGGTCTTGTTTTTCAAGGCCTTTTTTTTGAATTTGTGTATTGATTGCTGAATTCTATTAATATCCAAGAAAGAAATGCTATTTCTTCGGAGACATTGAAACGTAAAAAAACATAAACAGAAACACCGTCAGACTAGCAAAGGATGTCATAAGGAAAGCAGTTTTTGCTCCAAATATAGTCCAGACCAAGCCGGCAAAAGTACTAGCAAGCATCAATGCAATACTTTGCAATGAAACGAAAAGTCCAATCCCGGTGCCCGTTTCTTCTTTTGGAATCATATTGCTGATCCATGCTTTTGAAATTCCTTCAGTGCTTGCCATAAAGAGGCCGTAAACACCAAAAAGTATAAAAAACATAATCGTTGAAGATGCATAAGCCATTCCGAAATATGTCAGCGAGAACAAAAGTAGCCCTGCAAGAAAAACGATTTTCATATTCAACTTATCTGCCAGTAATCCAAGAGGATATGAGAAGATGGCGTAAATTAAATTAAAAAATATATATACCATTATTGCAGTATGGTCAGACCCGGTGGCCTCTTTGACTTTTAATAAAAGCAGCATATCACTGCTGTTGAACAATGCAAAAAACAGCAAAGGAATAAGCAGTCTTTTGTAATCTTTACCTGCTATTTTCCAATATTTTAAAAAAGTGAACAGTCCAGGCATTTTTTTTGGCGCTTTTTGAAGTCTGACTTTTTCTTTTATTAAAAAGGTCAAGCCCACTGATAGAATTCCCGGAATAAATGCGATGATGAAAAGTGTTGTTATTTTTTCCGGATAAAAATGAAGGAATGTAAGCGCTAAAAGTGGACCAATAACAGCGCCAAAAGAATCCATTCCACGATGAAAACTGAATACCGCAGCTTTTGTGGCAATGCTGGCTTCATCAGAAAGCAGTGCATCGCGCGGTGCCGTGCGCAAGCCCTTCCCGATGCGGTCTGTAGTTCTTGCAAAGAAAATCCACAATGGAAATTTCAATAAAATCATCATTGGTTTTGCAAGGGCTGAAAGAAAATAGCCCCACCTAACAAATGGCAATCTTTTGCCCTTGTTGTCCGACCAGTTTCCAAAATATCCTTTACTCAAGCCGGCTGTTGCCTCTGCAACACCTTCAAGAAGACCGATAAGAAAAACAGAAAAACCGATAGAACGCAAATAAACTGGCACAACCGGATAAAGCATTTCGCTTGCAATATCAGCAAAAAGGCTTACCATCGATAAAACCAAAACTGCTTTCGTAATATGCTTTGGGAAAGGCATTTATATTGTTTGTTAATATGGGTTTCAGACTGTAAATTTATGCTTTTTGTCTAAATCCTTATCGGATTCTATTTTGAAACTATCGAAATTCGAATAACTTAAGTTTTTAAAGAGATACCATTAACACCTGTTCCAAACAATGCAAAATCATACTTTACCGGATCGTTGGGGTCGTAAAGCTTAAGATTTTCTGTCAGCTCAACTGCTGCTTTCCAATCGTCGGTTGTTCTCTTTAAAATTCCCAATTGTCTGGCAATTCGTCCGCTATGGAGGTCCAGCGGACAGATGAGCTGCGAAGGAGAGATGTCTTTCCAGATGCCAAAATCGACACCATAACTGTCTTTGCGAACCATCCACCGCAAAAACATATTAACACGTTTTGCCGCTGAACCTTTAGAAGGCTTTGCAATATGTTTTTCTGTCCTTCTTAAATGAGGATAAGAAAACAAAGTCTGCGACAAATTTTCAATTGCTGAAAATGCTCCACCCTTGTTGAAACCCTCTGAAAAGATTCTTTCAAGGCCTCCATGGTTCAAATAAATAGCTTTTAATGCATGAAAAATTCCTATGCAATCATCTCCGTTGAAGGTTCGGTGTTTGAAATCAGCAAAGCGATGAAATTCCTTTTCATCTGATTGAATAAGAAATGCATATGGTTGATTTTCCATTAGTTCCATCAGCTGAAGCGATTTCGAAAGAATGGTTTTCCGTTGACCCCAGGAAAGCGTTGCAGCCAGAAACCCTGCTATTTCAATATCTTCTTTTTTGGTAAACCGATGGGGTATCGATATTGGATCAAGTACAATAAATTCTGGCTTGTTGTATAGACTGTATTGCTTTTCAAGAAAATTTCTGATGTCTGTATTCATGACTGCAAAGCAAACAAAAAAGCCGTTACACATTGCATAACGGCTATTTTTTGGAGTATTTTATCCTGAACAGCGGTAAATCTGTCAATTAAAAGTTGAAGCCTATTTAATTCAGGGAATTTGAACAGACAACATTTTTCATTCCCATGGTTAATGCGTCTTCGTTCATCGGAATCAATTTATGATACCGTTCAGGCAGAGATTTCTTGAGACCCCTGATCACATTCTCGAGCAAAACTATTGGTTTGACTTTAAGGAATGCTCCAAGGACAATCATATTAAAAATTTTAGTATTTCCCATATCAGCAGCAAGTTGCGCTCCTTCAATCTGATAGATAGTGATGTCTTTTCGTTCAGGGTGGCGCGTGATTCCATTGGGATCGTAGAGGAGAACCCCGCCAGGTCTGACAGATTTCTCAAATTTATCCATCGACTGTTGATTCAGGATTATGGCAGTGTCAAATATCGTCAGGACGGGAGAACTGATTCTCTCATCGCTTACGATCACGATTACATTGGCTGTTCCGCCCCTCATTTCTGGGCCATAGGATGGCATCCAGCTAACTTCCTGATCTTGCATGATGCCGCTGTAAGCCAATATTTTTCCCATTGAAAGGACGCCCTGGCCACCAAATCCGGCTATGATTATTTCTTCGGTCATAGTATCTGTTTTTTTCGGATTAAACATTTATTTCACCAATTGACCATCAACTTTGATGTCGCCAAGAGGGTAAAATGGAAACATATTATCTTCCATCCATTTGTTTGAATCGGTTGGGGTCATTTTCCAACCTGAATTGCAATTTGAAACGATTTCTACAAAAGAAACCCCCGGTTTTTTGTTTACCTGATTTTCAAAAGCTTTTCTGATAGATTTTTTTGCTCTTCTTACAGCTGCTGGTGTATGAACAGCCTGACGCGTAACGAAATACGTTCCGGGAAGCTGTGCAACAAGTTCTGTCATTTTAAGCGGGTTTCCCATTGATTCAACATCACGTCCATACGGTGAGGTAGATGATTTCATTCCGGGCAGGGTTGTAGGTGCCATTTGACCGCCTGTCATACCATAGATGCCGTTGTTCACAAAAATGATGACAATTTGTTCGCCTCTGTTGCA
>JAGXRB010000376.1 GCA_018336075.1 Bacteroidota bacterium | reverse complement strand
GGTCCATCCACAAACTTAATAAACACCTATGATATTGGTGCAATTATCGGATTGGCAGGTAAATACAAAATTTCTCCAACTATTGACCTGATGCTCGAAACCAGACTTACACTGGGTTATGCAGGAATTTTTGAAAACCCGCAGATGATTCTATTGAATCACAAGGGTTATGTTGTTCGTGCAGGATTTATATATTTCTTTCAATTTTAGTTCTTATGCTCAAAAACCTACCTGAGAAAACAGTTGAGCGTTTAAGTCAATACCGCCGTGTGCTTTTGAACTATCAATTTCTTGAGCATGGATATATTTATTCTCATAATCTTGCACGAATTTTAAAAACCAATCCTGCCAATGTGAGACGTGACATGATGTTGATTGGCGTTTCAGGCGATGTGCATAAAGGCTATGAGATTGGAAAGCTTATTGAGAGTATTGGTGATGCCATCGACAGCGAACAGGCGGAGAAGGTTTGTTTTGTGGGCATTGGGGAACTTGGGCGCACTGTTTCGGAATACTTTTCTCAACCATCAAACAAATTACAAATAGCAGCAACATTTCATTTTGAGAACCATCAACCGGTGGCTTATTCTGATGTGCCTTCTTATAACATATCGATGATTTCAGAAATCATCAGGAAAGAGGACATTTTGATCTGTGTTTTAGCAGTTCCAAAAGACTATGCACGTGAAATATGCATGATACTTATAAATTCAGGAGTTATTGGAATTTTAAACTTTACTTCCGTTTACCTTCAGGTGCCAAAGCATGTTTATGTCGAAAACTACGATATGATTACAAAGCTCGAAAAGATTGCATACTTTATGAAAAGGCATAGTGTTAACAGCAGAAAATAAAAGCCACTATCAATTCAAAATGAAAAAAAACACTGGAAATCTTAATAAAAACAAGCATTCATTGTTCTCAAAGAATCATTTAAATGGCGAATCATGCTCTTTAGCCATGTGATTATAAAGTAATCTATCGAGAAAGGCAGAAACAAACTTGTTAAGAAAAACAGTTACTTTACCTTGCGTTGTGAGGACGATTGTCCGTTTCCTTTTTTCAATAGCAATTATAAGGTGTTTAGCTACAGCTTCTGACGACATCATTTTCGATTCATCTCTGGGCGATTCTCCTTGTTGGCTTCCATCAGCTGAAAGCGCAGTATTGCGAATGTTAGAAGCTGTAAAACCTGGGCAGGCAACCATTACATGAAGCATATTTTTTAGGTTTTCAACACGCAATGCATCCAGAAAACCCTGCATGGCAAATTTCGATGCCGAATAGCCGGTTCGGCCAGGTAGTCCTTTGTAACCTGCAACAGATGAGACACCTACAACAGATCCTTTGCTTTTTATCAAATATGGGAGCGCGTATTTAGTACAATAAACAGTTCCCCAAAAATTTACGTCCATCAGCTTGCGAATAACTGAAATATCAGTCTTCTCGAACAAAGCACGCATAGAAATACCGGCGTTATTTATCAGAATGTCAATCTGACCAAACTGTTCGGCTGCTTTACCGATTAAAATGCGACAATCTTCCTCCTTGCTTACATCTGTCACAACACCGATGGCCTGAGCACCCAGATTTTCACATTGATCAACAACATCCTTAAGGGCTTCACCTCTTCGGGCAGCCAACACAAGACGCGCACCTTTGAAAGCAGCTTCCAAAGCAGTTGCTTTTCCTATTCCGGAAGAGGCTCCTGTGATAATGACGACTTTATTTCTAATGGATGACATAGAAAAATATTTCTGCAAAGTTAATGCTTCCGCTGAATTTTCGTTTCATTATTAATTCGACCTTATTCATGCGAAAATAATGGTAATTTTGTGTAAATTTTATTTGATGTTGACCAACAGACAGTTATTTCAATTGCATATGGGTTTGCCGTCAGTGGTGAATAACCCTGTTGAAATCGTGCAGGCGAAAGGAATATATCTCATTGATAGTGAAGGAAATAAGCATATTGATTTAGTATCTGGAGTTGCTGTAAGCAATGTTGGACATTTGCATCCAAGGGTTGTTGACGCAATAAAATTGCAGCTTGATGATTATATGCATGTGATGGTTTACGGCAAATTTGTGCATTCACCACAAGTGAAACTGGCAGCGAAGCTCACTGATAACCTGCCTGAAAGTTTGAATGCTGTTTATTTTGTCAACTCAGGCAGTGAGGCCATTGAAGGCGCACTTAAACTGGCAAAAAGACTTACCAACAGGGCCGAATTGGTTCATTTCAGAAACGCATATCATGGCGGCACGGCCGGAGCTCTGAGTTTGTTGGGTGACGAAACGATGAAAAATGCCTTTCGTCCGCTGGTGCCTTCAACCAGAATGCTTGATTTCAATGATTTCAGTCAGATAAGCCAAATCACAAACAAAACAGCAGCTGTAATAATTGAGCCTGTACAAGCCGAAGCTGGAATTATTTTACCAGAAAAAGGTTATTTAGATGCTTTGCGCGAAAGGTGCAATCAAATGGGTTGCATTTTGATTTTTGATGAAATTCAAATGGGGTTTGGTCGCAGTGGTAAGCTTTTTGCATTTGAAAACTTCGGTGTTGTCCCGGATATAATTTGTCTCGCAAAAGCTATGGGTGGTGGCATGCCAATTGGTGCATTCATATCTTCAAAAGAAAAAATGATGGCCTTTACGAACAATCCGGAATTGGGTCATATTACGACTTTTGGTGGTCATCCTGTTTCATGTGCTGCTTCTTTGGCTGCACTTGATGTTATTCTTGAAGAAAATCTTCCGGAAAAAGCAATTCATAAAGGTAAAATTTTCGAGAAGGCGCTCCTGCCCCACCCTGCTGTAAAAGAAATAAGACGGATAGGTTTGATGTTGGGTATTGAAGTAGCAACAGAAGTGAAAATCGATCAGTTGATGAAATTATTCAAGAAAAACAGATTGGTTGTGGATCAGTTTTTATTTCATGAAAAAGCATTTAGAATTGCACCTCCTTTAACGATTTCAGAGGAAGAAATATTGGAATCTATACAACTCATAATTAATTCTTTAGACCAAGTAATAAGCAAATAATATGAAAACTATCATTACTCTTTTTCTCTCACTATTGTTTCTTGCATCCTCAAATGGCTTCGGTCAGGATCGCGTAACGGGCAGGAATTTTGCTACACGTTCAGAAGTAATCGCCCAGCAAGGAATTGCAGCCACCAGTCATCCACTTGCAACACAAGTAGCGCTTGACATTCTTAAAAAAGGCGGAAATGCAATTGATGCAGCCATTGCAGCCAATGCGCTGCTTGGTCTGGTTGAACCTACAGGCTGTGGAATCGGAGGAGATTTGTTTGCGATAATTTGGGATGCAGAAACACAACAACTCTATGGCTTGAATGCCAGCGGAAGATCCCCAAAATCACTCACGATCGACTATTTCAAAAAAAATAAATTAAAGGAAATTCCTTCTTATGGACCAATTCCTGTCACTGTTCCCGGATGCGTGGATGGATGGAACGAAATGCATAAAAAATTTGGAAAACTTAGCGTGGAAGAAATCCTTGCGCCTTCTGTTTACTATGCTGAAGAAGGATTTCCGCTCACCGAAGTAGTTGCTTATTACTGGAACCTCAATTCATCAAGACTTAAGAGCTATCCGGGTTTTGCAGAAACCTTTCTGGTAGAAGGAAAAGCACCTGTTAAAGGTGAAATCTTCAAAAACCAACGTTTGGCAAACACTTACAAAAAGCTGTCTGAACAAGGGTTTCGAAGCTTTTATGAAGGAGAAATAGCTGAAACTATTGCTTCTTACATGGCTTCCAATGGTGGATTTATTTCAACTTCCGACATGGCGTCGCACCAAAGCGAATGGGTGAAACCAGCTTCTACCAACTATCGTGGCTATGATGTCTGGCAGTTGCCACCCAATGCACAGGGAATCGCTGTGCTTCAGATGTTAAACCTGATGGAACCTTTTGACGTGAAAGCAATGCGTTTTGGAAGTAAAGAATATATTCATCTTTTCGTTGAAGCGAAAAAACTTGCATTTGAAGATCGAGCGCGCTATTACGCTGATCCGGCCTTTTCGAAGGTGCCGGTTGACAAGCTTATTTCGAAGCCATACGCTGCTGAAAGGCTTAAGCTTTTCAGTAAAGACAGGGCGGGTAAAAGTTATCCGGCAGGCATTCTTGAAACTGACAATACCATCTATCTTACTGTAGCCGATGCAGCCGGCAATATGGTATCACTCATTCAAAGCAATTACCGCGGAATGGGCTCCGGAATGACACCAACTAACCTTGGTTTTGTACTTCAGGATCGTGGAGAGTCTTTTTCTCTTGAAGCAGGCCACCCAAACGTATATGCGCCTGGCAAACGTCCGTTCCACACAATTATTCCCGGCTTTGTAACTAAAGACGGTCTGCCATGGCTGAGTTTTGGCCTTATGGGAGGTGCCATGCAGCCACAAGGACACGTGCAGGTTCTAGTGAATCTGATCGATTTTGGAATGAACCTACAGGAGGCAGGAGATGCAGGACGCATAAGCCATGAAGGATCGACTGAACCAACCGGAAACCCAATGACAGATGGAGGTTGGGTAAATCTTGAATCCGGATTTAACTATGAAATTATCAGAGAACTGATGAAAATGGGGCACCGGATAAAATTTGATGTTGGTGGTTATGGCGGTTATCAGGCTATCCTTCGCGATCTGAAAACCGGCGTGTATTATGGCGCTTCTGAATCCAGAAAGGACGGACAAGCAGCTGGTTTCTAGTGTATTTTTACAGCTAAATTCTTAATCTGCTGATGAATGTGCAAATAGTATTCATTCACCTTAAATCATTTATGTCCTGACTTAGCAGGATGAATTCAGTTATCATTTTGTGTTTTTCAGTTTTTAATTCTGCAAAAGTCACTACTTTAGCAGCCGGTTTGATTCAGAAACAATAGGTTATAACAATAGTGCAAAAGCTCATGAAAAAACGTTTACAATATTTTATACTGCCTTTTCTTTTCGCATTTTCATTTTTCACCCCATCTTTTGGGCAGGTAGCGGTATTCAATCCTGCCGAATTTGAGAAAAGTGAAGGTGTAATGCTTGTGTGGGACTACAGCCCATCGCGTGACTCAATTACAGCCAATATTGCGAAAGCAGCGCAACAAGCTGGCAAAGTGTGGATAATTTATTACCCTGGACAAGCACCGCTTGACACAACTCAAATCAGACAATATTTATACAGCCGAGGTGTTCTGCCGCTAAACCTTTATTTTATTCCATCCCATACAGAAACGCTTTGGATAAGGGATTTTGGTCCGATGACACTTTATGGCAATTTTGGGCAGGGCAACGAAAGATTTATTCTGGATATGGGCTACAGTGCCTATAACAGGCCAAAAGATGATTCATTGCCCAGACAGATTGCAAATCTATGGGGTTGGAAGTTGCGCGAACTTGAACTGGAAATTGAAGGAGGCAACCTTATTTTTGATGGATTAAAGCGTGGTTTTGCTTCCACCCGTGTTTATGAACAAAATCCAGCCTACTCGCCTGCAATGATCAGAAATATTCTAATTGACAAGTTTAATCTGCATGATTTTACTTTTCTTGAAAGTTTAAATAACAGCGGAGGTGGCATTTGGAAGCATGTGGATATGTTTATGAAAGTTTTGGATTACGAAACCATTCTGGTGTCATCCTATCCGGAACATTTACCTGATTATCCAGTTATTGAAGCAAATGTTGAAACTTTGAGAAACCTTTCAAACGCCTTTGGAAAACCCTACGAAATTATAAGAATACCGGCGCCACCAAAGGCTAATGGGACATGGGCCACAACGCAAAATGATGAAATGCGGACATATACAAATTCGCTTATTATTAACAATACTGTCATTGTACCATCATACGGACTTCCTGAATATGATCTTCAGGCGAAGCAAATCTATACTAATGCCATGCCAGGTTACAAAATTATAATGGTTGATGCCCAGATGCTTACTCCACTTGGTGGCGCAATTCATTGCATCACAAAAGAAGTTCCTGCAGCCCATTTGGTTCGCATTAGACACAGAAAAGTAACAGGATTGCAACAATTTTCACCTGAGATGTATATCTACAGCAATTGCGAGTCAACAGCATCTCTTCAACAAATGTGGTTGTATTATAAAGTAAATCTTGATGATCAATATACACAAGTGCCTGTTTATATGGCATGTCCTGAAAATATTGGTATCATCGAAGGATTGCAGCCCGGCGACAAAGTAAGTTATTATCTTGAAGCCGTTTCAGCGTTTGGAACAGTAACTTATCCCCTTTCAGCACCAGCCGGAAACTTCTCATTTTATTTTGACGAGGCTGTTGGTGAAACAGAAATATTTGCACAGGACATTCAAAATGAACTGTTTATAATGCCTCAACCAAACAATGGAAATTTTCACATCCGCGCTAAAGGTGGTGAAATCATCCAAAAAGTCAAAATATTTGATGCCTCAGGTCGAATGATATTTGAGTCTATTTATAATGAAAGTCAACAGGTTTCAACAGACTTGAAAAGTGGATTCTACATCGTGCATGCTGAAACATCAAATGGCCTGAAAAAATCTAAAATGATTATCACCGACTAATTGCATTTCTAAAGGGCATGTACATTTATCAATTGAATGATTCAAACGTTTTTCCACCTGCCCATGCTGCTATTGCTGAGGGTTTGCTTGCTATCGGGGGTGATTTGAAGCCTGAAAGACTGATAAAAGCATATTCTGAAGGCATCTTTCCCTGGTATGAAGAAGATCAGCCTATACTTTGGTGGTCGCCTGATCCTCGTCTGATTTTGAAGCCGGAAGATGTTTATGTTTCAAAAAGTTTAAAGAAAACCATCAGGGAAAAGCATTTTGAAATTAGTTTTGATGCACATTTTGAAGCAGTTATAGATTCTTGCGCAAACACTTTGCGCGAAGGATCGGAAGGAACATGGATTACACCAGAGTTGCGCAGTGCATTCATTGAGCTGCATAAAATGGGACTGGCCCATTCTGTGGAAGCGATAAAAAAAGGTAAACTCGTCGGAGGGCTATATGGGTTGTCGTTAGGAACGGCATTTTTTGGAGAATCAATGTTTCATATCGAAAAAGATGCTTCGAAGGTGGCATTTGTTTATCTTGTTGATTTTCTTAGAACCAATGCTTTTGAGCTTATCGATGCGCAGCAGGATACGCCTCATCTGCGAAGTTTTGGTGCAAAAACAATTGCAAGAAGTTCTTTTCTTGAAATTCTAAAAACAATAATTGCTAATCCCAGTCTTGTTGGGAATTGGGGCAATGGGAACTACAGCAGAATAAAAATTGATTATCAATTATAGATTCAGATGAAAGAAGATTTGAAATTAAGTCCTGAACAGCATTCATTTATGGCAGAAGCCATTGAACTGGCCAGAAAAAACCTGAAGTCATTTAACGGAGGTCCTTTTGGTGCCGTGGTTGTGAAAGACGGCGTTATTGTTGGAAAAGGCTCTAATTGTGTTACCAGCAACAACGACCCTACTGCCCATGCAGAAGTGGTTGCAATCAGAGATGCATGCAAAAACCTGAATACTTTTCAGTTGGATGGCTGTGAAATCTACTCAAGCTGTGAACCTTGCCCGATGTGTCTGGGAGCCATTTACTGGGCGCGTCCTTCAAAATTGTTTTTTGCTGCGGGTCGTGAAGATGCTGCAAAAGCTGGTTTTGATGACTCCTATATCTATAATCAAATTCCTTTAAGTGTTGAGCAAAGGGATCTGCCAACAAGTCAGTTTATGACTGCTGAGGCAAAAAGTGTATTTGATTCCTGGGTTGAACTTGAACAAAAAATACCATATTAACAGTATTTCATTGATAATCAATCTTAAATAAATGACTTCAATTCATTTGCAGGCAAAAGAAATTGCAGAAATAGTCATAAAAAGCAGTTATTCTATAGCTTTTACCGGAGCAGGTATTTCCGCTGAGAGCGGTATTCCACCTTTTCTTGGTGAAGGTGGCATCTGGAGTCGATACAATCCCGAAGTTCTTGAGATAGATTATTTTTTCAGACAGCCTATGAAGTCCTGGACTGTTATAAAAGAAATATTTTACAATTTCTTCGTTGATGTGAAACCCAATGCAGGACATAAAATACTTTCTAAATGGGAGAATGAAGGAATGCTAGATGCAATAATTACGCAAAACATTGACAATCTGCATCAAATGGCAGGAAGCTGCGAGGTATATGAATTTCATGGTACAACATCCCGACTTATTTGCACTGATTGTAATAAAACTTTTTCTTCAGAAAGTATTTTGTCAGAAAAAATGCTTCCGACATGCACTGATTGCAACGGTCTTTTAAAACCGGATTTCATTTTCTTTGGTGAAGGAATTCCATTAAAAGCATACCAGCAATCTATTGATGCAGCACGAAAATGCAAAGTGTTTTTCATTATCGGAACTTCCGGCGAGGTAAGTCCTGCCAATCAAATTCCTGCTTTAGCAAAAGAATCAGGTGCAGTAATTATTGAAATCAACAAAGAAACCTCATTTTATACCAACAGAATTTCTGACTATTTTCTTCAGGGAAGTGCCGGTGAAATTTTGCCTCTAATAGATCATTATATTCAATTAAATAAAGTAAATCGTCCATGAAAAAATTACTTTTTCCACTCTTTTTAGCAGTTATACTGCACTTTAACGTATCCCTTTCTGCGCAAGTACATCCGGCAAAGCTTGAGTTTTTGGACTTGTATTATCAAAAAGCTATGGAAAACTGGAATGTTCCTGGAATGGCCATAGCCATCGTAAGCAAAGATTCTGTACTCTTTGTGAAAGGTTTTGGTGTCATTGATATTTACACAAAGCAAGCCGTTGATGAAAATACTTTGTTTGCAGTTGCCAGTAATACCAAGGCAATCACTGCTGCTGCCCTTGCTATGTTGGTTGATCAGGGTAAGATTTCGTGGAATGACAAAGTAGTAAAGCACCTCCCCTATTTTGCTCTTTATGATCCCTATGTAACTCAAAACATGACGATTCGTGACTTGCTAACACATCGCAGCGGATTGAAAACTTTTGCAGGCGATTTGATCTGGTATGGCAGCACATACACCCGCGAAGACATCATAAGAAAGGCACGTTATCTGAAACCAACTTACGGCTTCAGAGAACAGTTTGGTTATTCAAACCTTATGTACATCACTGCTGGTGAAATAGTTCCGGCTGTAACAGGCATGAGCTGGGATGATTTTATACGACAAAATTTTATGCAGCCACTTGGCATGGAAAGGTCAACTTTACATGTAAGTGAGCTTGCTATGAAAGACAATGTTGCACAGCCACACACTTATGTTGATGGAAAGCTGAAACCAATTCCATGGATGGATTGGGACAATATGGGGCCGGCAGGTTCGTTGATTTCAAGTGCCTCTGAAATGGCTTCCTGGCTTCAGATGAACCTCAATAATGGCAGTTTTAATGGCAAATCAATGATCTCAGCTGCGTGTATGTTTGAAATGCAAAGCCCGAACACCATCAACAATGTCACACAAGCTTCGTTAAGAAGATTCCCATCCACACACTTTAAATCTTATGGTCTTGGTTGGAGTCTGATGGATTACCTGGGACGTAAAGTCGTTTCGCACAATGGTGGTTATGATGGAATGATTTCTCAAACATTGTTCATTCCGGAGGAAAACATTGGTTTTGTTATACTTACAAATTCTTTGTCGAGCCTATACTATCCGTTGATGTATCAAACATTGGATGTATTGCTCGATAATCCTGTTGAAAAAGACTGGAGTGCCGAAATTCTTCCACTCATCAAGAGCGGAGAGGAAAGTCAGAAGAAAGAGTATGAACGCCTTAATGCTGAAAGGGTTAAAAACACAAAACATACGCTTAAACTGAATGATTACACTGGTTTTTATGGTTGTCCGTTGTACGATTCAATCCAGGTGCGTGAAGAGAATGGCAAACTTATGCTGGAGTTTATGCGCAGTCCCGATTTTCTGGGAACTATGGTACACTGGCATCATGATACATTTGAAATCGAATTTCAACCCTTGCCTTCATTGCCAAAAGGTTTTGTAACTTTCAGACTCGACCGCAACGGAAAAGTTGAATCGATGGAAATTTTTCTCGATAATCCTGATTTTGACTTCACAGAGTTTGACCTAAAAAAGCTTTAGCCAACAAGAAAGACTAAATTTTCAGTGAAGAAGCCAAAATCATTTTTTTTCAAATTTATGAACATACTAAACAGTTCCGCTGTTTAAACATCATTAAAAACTAATTCCATGAAAAATCTATTTTTTATCTTATTTTCGGTGATGTTAATCACTACTGTCAGTGCTCAGCAAAAGTTTCACGACTTTGTGGTTGAGGATATTGATGGAAACGAATTTGCACTTTCATCTTTGAAAGGCAAAAAAGTGATGGTTGTCAATACTGCTTCCAAATGCGGTCTCACACCACAATATGCTAAGCTTGAGCAACTTTATGAGCAATATGGAGGTGAAGATTTTGTGATCATTGGCTTCCCTGCCAACAACTTTATGAGTCAGGAACCCGGAAGCAACAGCGATATCAAAGCTTTTTGCTCTGAAAATTACGGTGTTACTTTTCCGATGATGTCAAAAATTTCTGTAAAAGGAGATGATATGCATCCGCTTTATCAATGGCTTACAGAAAAGAAGAACAATGGCATTGAAGATTCTGATGTCAGTTGGAACTTTCAGAAATATCTGATTGATGAAAACGGCGATTTCGTAGCGATGAAAAAACCGCGTACCGACCCGCTCGACAAAGAAATTATTGATTGGATTGTATCTGAATAAATTAGATTCTAATTCTAAAACAGATAAAAAAACCGGTTTTATACCGGTTTTTTTTATTTACTCCCTATTCTACAGGACTTGTCAGATCGAAGTCAACTCTTATAACAAGCACACCGGACTTGGCCAGTATATAGCTGAAAGTTGTCATTTCTTCGTCAAACATCATTGTCCATTCGTTGTCGCAGGCATAACTAATTAATTCACAAGTATATTCGTCAGCCGGATAAATCTGTTTAAACGAATCACTTCCATCAGCAGTAAATCCGCCATACATTGTAACATCTTCGGGTGTTCCATCCTCATGTCTGTGATCGTGGCGCAACCAAAGTCTGTTGTCGTCCTGACGGAAAATAGTCCATGTCCTTGAGTTGTTGTCGCCAACGCGGAAAGGCACATAAACAACGTCTTCAGACCATTCTCTGACATACATTTCAAGCTCAAGGTGTGACCAACTATCACGTCCTTCCTGAATGTACACTTCTTTGCCGGGAAATTTCTTTCCTTCAAGTTGTTTGAATCGCTCAAAAAATAAATCCTGTGTCGATTTTTCAGCTTCAACAGCAACTTCTTCAGTTGCTTTTGGAGTTGGACTTCCGCAGGAGATAATGAAACTGCTTAGAGTAAGCATTAAAATTACAGCTAAGTTTCTTTTCTTCATGTGTTATTGTATTAGTTTGGCGCAAGATAGTGTTTTTCGTTAGAATTTCGGTTAGCTTTTTTTCAATAACATTTTTTTTCTGCAAATCCTTTTGTGTAAGGCAAAAACAGTTCGAAATTTGATAGGGTATTAGATTGCGTTATATCAATGGAAAGGCAACAAAAACTGCGATGTTTTCATCCGCGATTTTAGTTTTTATTTCTACCTTCACCTGTTCAATTTTTAGCTTCTCTGACTTGCTTAGCTGATTGAAAAACAGACAAAAAATCTAAGAATGTCAATGCAGGGAAACTAAAAATCCAATTTTTCAAATAAATCATATATCTTTTTTCATGAAAATTCTGCATACTTCTGACTGGCATATCGGACAATTGTTTTACGAATACGACCGGACTTATGAGCATCAGCAGTTTTTAAGCTGGCTCGTCAAAACCATCAAAAATGAAAAGACAGATGTATTGCTTATCAGTGGTGATGTTTTTGATCTGTCAAATCCTGCTGCAGCTTCAATTAAGTTGTTCTATACATTTCTGAATCAGGCAGTAAAAGTAAATCCGGATTTGCAGGTTGTTATCATTGCAGGAAACCACGATTCTGCTTCCCGCCTTGAATCACCTAAGCCATTGCTGGAATCTTCAAATATTCATATCGTTGGCCTTTTAGATCGAAATGAATCTGGAGAGATTGATTATGAGAAGTTTATCATTCCATTGAAAGATACAAACGGATCAACAAAGATATGGTGTCTGGCTGTACCATTTTTGCGCATGGGCGATTATCCCATAACCAACGGTAGCAGAGGCTCTTATGCTGAAGGAGTTGTTTTGCTTTACGAAACACTGTATCACTATGCAAAAGAGAAGATGGATGCCGGCCAAAAGATGATAGCTATGGGTCACTTGCATGCACTTGACGCCACTCTGTCTGATCATGACAAAACGGAAAGACTGATTATGGGAGGAGTTGAATATATTCCGGCATCAGCCTTTCATGACGATCTGAAATATGTGGCACTTGGACATATTCACAAAGCGCAACGAATTGGAGGTAAAGAACATATAAGATATTCCGGTAGTCCGTTACCCATGTCATTTTCGGAGCAAAATTACCAACATCAGGTTGTAGTTTTCGAACTTGAAAACGGTGAAATGAGCAATCTAAGAACTCTTGTGATTCCACTTGCGGTGCCGCTTCTCCGGCTTCCATTAAAGCATCAGGCATTAAAGGATGTGATCTTTGAACTTGATTCTTTGCCGCAGATGAATGAAAAAACCGAAATTGCTCCCTATTTGGAAGTTAGGGTGCTGCTGAATGGCCCTGAACCGGCATTGCGGCATAAAGTTGAGAAGGCCATTGAAGGAAAGGCAGTAAGACTGGCGAAAATCGATGTGAGATACCCCGAAAACAAGGACAATGAACATGCATTAAATTTTGTAGCACCGGATCATCTCAATGAGTTAAAAGCCATTGATGTTTTTTCAAGAGTTTATCAAAAACAATACAATGCCGCCATTCCGGATGAACTTTTGAAGCTTTTCAATGAAGTAGAAAATGAAGTAACACATGCAGGAGAATAGCCAATGAAGATCTTAGCCATACGTATAAAGAATCTGGCGTCGCTTGAAGGTGAAACAGAAATTAATTTCACACAGGAGCCATTGAAATCGGCTGGCATCTATGCGATTACGGGAGCAACTGGTGCAGGAAAATCCACAATTCTGGACGCCCTTTGTCTTGCACTTTATGCAAGAACACCGCGTTATCAGCAAGGAAAAGAAAGCGGAATTGAGATTAAAGATGTTCAGGGAAGCAGTATAAGTCAGGGTGATGTTCGCGGAATTCTGAGGGATGGGACAGCCGATGGATTTGCTGAGGTTGATTTTGTAAGTGTTGATGGTCAGAACCACCGCGCTGCCTGGCGTGTGAGGCGCGCACGAAACAAAGCGGAGGGTGCGCTGCAGTCGGATACAGTGGAATTGACGAATATTGATTCCAATGTCATTTATGCAGGCAGGAAGATAGAAACGCTCAAAGAAATTGAGCGCTTGGTCGGACTAAATTTTGAACAGTTTACACGATCGGTTTTACTGGCTCAGGGCGATTTTACAGCTTTTCTGAAAGCTGAAAAGGACGAAAAAGCATCTCTTCTCGAGAAACTTACAGGCACTTTTATATTTTCTGAAATTTCAAAAAGGGTTTTTGAAAACACAAAACAAGCTGAGCAAGTTGTCAGGGATCTTCACAAGCATATAGAAAATGTTGAAATACTTTCAGCTGAGCAAATTGAAGACCTTAACCTGCAAAAAGAGGCGTTGAATATTGAGCTGGCAAAGCTCGAAAGTGAGATCATTGAATTGGAGAAAGAAATCATTTGGCATACAACCTTATCTAAAATGGAATCGGAAAAGTCCATTTCTGAGGAAGCCTGGAAAAAAGCTTTGGAAGAAGAGCAAAAAGCTGAAGAACGCAAACAAATTCTAAAGCAGATTGAAACAGTTCAGGCGCTCCGAACCCATGTGGATGCACGCAAAAAATCGGTTGAGTCAAATAGTAATAAACATCTGGAATTTAATAACTTAAAAAAGCTATTCCAAAATCAACTTCAAGCAAAAGAAAAGCTCAAAATAGATCTGAATGCAGTAGAAAAAAGTTTAAATGAGAAGAAAAACGAATATGAATTATCAAAGCCAATTTTAGAAAATGCAAAAATACTTGACTCTCTTCTGGTAGAAAAATCAAAGCAGGTAAACAATGCCCAAAAAGAGTATGTTGATCAAAAATCAAGTCTGAACAAAGAAATTCAAAATCTGGAAAATAAACAAAATGAACTATTTACACTTTCCAACGAAATAGCTGCTTTAACTAAATGGAAGGAAGCCAATCAAAATAATCAAGCTGTTGCAGAGAATTTCGAGCTCATTAAATCCAGGCTTGAAAATGGTCAAAAAGCCCTTAAAGGCCTCAGCCAAATGCAAGAAGAAATGCAACAAAATGCCAAGGATCAAAATGTTGCTATAAATAACAAAACAGATTTTGAGGGACAAAAATTAATTTTAGCTTTAGATTTACAATCAATTGAGTCTGAATTAAATGCTGATAATGAATTACTTGCATCAATACCTTTTCATGCATTAGAGACAGAAAAAGCTTTAATCGACACCAAAACAGTACAAACAAAGGATGCACTTACACATTGGCAATTATTGTTAAATGCTGATATAGAACTTGCTGAATTACAACGTATTCTTCAATCAAATCAATTGGAATTGACGCAGAAAATACAGCAATTGACTGAATCAATTAAAAAGGTATCGGATTCAAAAATCATCAAAGAAGCTTCTGCCCGTTCCCTGGAAATAGCGCGGCTTCAAACGGCTGAAAATGTTGAAGCGCTTCGCATACAACTCATTGAAGGTGATGCTTGTCCTGTGTGTGGTAGCACACACCATCCTTTTGCAGACCAAAATCCGAAGTTGAACAAACTATTGCATGCGCTCGAAGCTGAACACAGAAGAAATGAAGACGTTTATGAATTATCGCTACGTGAAAACAGTGCCCTGACAGAGGCATGCGAAAGGCTTCAAAGTACAATTGAAAAGGGAAATACTGCGAATGAAGTAAAATCCAAAATCCAGAAAGACTTAAAGTTACAATGGGATGAATTCATTTATAAGCTTGAAATTGAAGCGGTTGAATATGAAAATCAAGCTTTATACCTTCAACAGAAACTTGATGCTTATGGAAACAGACTTCTGGAATTGCAAAAGGAAATCGATCTTTACAAATCGATAAAAGTGCGTTTAGATGAGAATAAAATACGTTTCGAAAAACTTGAAAAAGCCCTCAATAGCCTTGTAAACAATTTGAAAGACATTGAAAGGATACTTACTTCATGTGCAGAAAAGTTCGATAGACTCAATAAGCAGTCTATGAACTTAGAAGCTGAATTGAGTGAAACTGAAGCTTTTCTATCAGCCTATTTCCGGAATCCGGATTGGGCAGAAAACTGGAGACGAAATCACACTATTTTTGTCAGTCAATTGGCAGAATTTGCGCGTTTATGGAACACAAAAATCAAAAAACTTGAAGAAAGTCAATACTATAGTAAAAGTTTAAGTGTTGAAATAGAACATATTAAAAATCATGTTGATAGCATTGTGATTGAGGTTTCCAAAAAGGAAGAAAAGCTTACAGAACTTTCAAAAGAAGCAAATGAATTAACTGATAAACGCCGCGCAATTTTCGATGGGGAAGATATTGAGCTTGTTGAAAGCCGGATGAAGCAAGACATTGTTTTCAGTGAAGAAAGAAAGTCAAAAAGGAGCAGTGAATTCGAAGAACTCACCAAAGCGATCACAATCTCCGAAACACAACAATTGCAACTAATCAATGACTTAGCTGTACTTGAGAAAAGTATTGTGCTGGAAAATAATTCCATTAACGAATGGCTCACGGAATACAACAAAAAAAACATCTCTCCTCTGAATGAGGACATGGTTTTGTCACTGTTTTCATATTCTTTTTCCTGGAGAGAAGCTGAAAGTAATGCACTCAAAGTGCTGGAAAATAAAGTATTAAATGCGCACTCACTGTATACTGACAAAGAACGACAACTTACCAATCATATTGATAACAGAATTTCAGAGAAAACAACAGATGAAGTCAATGTACTTTTTGCTTTTTCAAAAGATAGCAGGGACGAAACTTTAAAAAGAAAGAATGAAATTGATTTTCGGGTTAAACAGGACAGTGAAAACAAGAACAGAATTGGCGTTCTGCTCAAAGAAATTGAAGCGAAAACACTCATTGCAGAGAACTGGGGCAAACTCAATACAATTATAGGTTCTTCAGATGGTAAAAAATTCAGACATATCGCACAGGAATATACGCTTGACGTTTTGTTGAGTTTTGCAAATATTCACCTTAATATGCTCACTAGAAGGTATTTAGTTGAACGCATTCCACATACTTTGGGGCTCGTAGTCCTTGATAAAGATATGGGTGACGAAATCAGAACCGTGTTTTCGCTTTCAGGGGGCGAATCCTTTCTTGTATCACTTGCGCTGGCACTTGGGCTGGCTTCCTTGTCATCAGATCGCATGAAAGTGGAATCCTTGTTTATTGACGAAGGTTTTGGAGCCTTAGATCCAACTACCTTAAATATTGCAATGGATGCACTCGAAAGACTTCACAATCAAGGGCGTAAGGTTGGCGTCATTTCACACGTTCAGGAAATGACCGAAAGGATTCCGGTTCAGATTAAAGTCAGCAAGCTATCGAATGGAAAGAGTAAAGTGGAAATTGTCTGATGCACTTCAAAACGATGAAGCATCAAAATTTTAATGCATTCAACGTCATTGCGCCACTCCTCTGACATCGCATATCTTTCTTTTTCTGTCTTCCCATAACAGCATGTTTATTTAGATTATTCATGACTGCAGCATTATAATCCCTTGTTAAAAAACCAATCCGATGAGACAGCATTTTTATTGCAACTAATTTTTTTTAAGATTTTAGTTCTTCTGAAATTTACCTTATACCACCGAAAGATTCAAGTCTGTTACAAATGATACAGCAAGGTCAATTGTTTCACTTATCACATCTTTACATCTTCAAATAATGATTATAAACTAATCATTATTAACTTCAGCATGCCTGATCCTTTACAAAATATCTTGATCTTATAAATTTTTTAAAAAAATATAAAATATTGATAAATAATTAGTAGTGTATTAAAAAAAATGTATTTTAAGTGTGTCAAAAATGATTAAAAACTAATCAAAATGAAAATTGTCATTCAAGCTGTGTGCAATGGATTCCATACTCAATTCATTAGATCCGGATTGCAAACAAAGAATGAAGGACAAGATTCACCGACATAAAATCAGTTGTAAACCATAAATACATTTTTATCATGAGACACTATGAAAACGATCCACGCGCCTTTCGCACACGCTTTTTTTCGACATGCAGCAAGTGTTCCAAAAAAATCCCTCAGGATTCGATGGCTTACTATTTTCCGGCAACACGTAAACTTCTTTGCCAGTCATGCGGTGGAGCAGTTTACAACGCTTTTCTGTCATCGGCCACCAACGAAGAGTATTACAGCCGTCAGTACAATTATCGATGAGATTTTTAGATTTATTGGTTCTTTTGTTCAAACAGGATGCTCCTCCCCTGTTCAGATCGCAATCTTTTCTTTTACTTTAATTGTCAGGATAATTTGGGTTTGACATTTTCGTAAAAATCAACTATAAAGGTCACATCTATAATATTTTATAGATTTTGATTAAAGCTTTTTTGCAATTATTCCGATTGCACTTTCAATTGTGCCTTTCCGCCTATTGCAACGACTTTGTGTCATTGGACTGTTTTCATTAGCAACGGCATTGATAATTTCTTTTTTCTAAAACATCTCTGCCTTTTATTTGCTTTATGACTACATTTACAACTTCTGAAATCTGAAACCATTTTGTCATGAAAGCATTTTATAAGTCATCCTTTAATAAAGCCGTCAGCAGCATTTACGGCGATTTGCCAGATCCGGTTGCCAGTGAAAAGCAATTGTTGATTGAGGTGAAAGCTGTTTCTATCAATCCGGTTGACTACAAAATCAACAATGCGAACACAAAGTTTTTACCATCTGCAAAATTGCCCAAGATAGTCGGTACTGACTTTGCCGGAATTGTAAGAAAAGCTACAAAAGGCGAATCTGAGTTTAAAGTTGGCGACAGGGTTTATGGCGCAGTTCCCATCTTTTTAGGCAAACCCGGATCTATGGCTGAGCTTTTGGTAACAGAGCCAAAAAACGCCAGACTTATCCCCAACGACATGTCATTTGAGGAGGCGGCATCACTTCCTGTGGCTGCGCTCACTGCCCTCAACGGCTTACGAAGATGCGGCGTAACAAAAGGAAGTAATTTGCTGATCAACGGTGCTACCGGAGGCGTCGGACACTTTGCAGTACAGATTGCCAAAGCAAAAGGCGCTGTTGTAACAGCTAGCTGTAGTCAGAAAAACAATGATCTGGCCAAAGCTCTTGGTGCAGACCTAACAATTGGCTACACGGCAGCAGAAATGGCAAATATTTCAGTGCCCTTTGATGCCATTTTTGACGCATGGGGACAGATGAAATTTAAAGATTATTCACGCCTGCTTAAGAAAGATGGCATCTACGCCTCGCCCCTCATCTTGTTGGCTCCGGCTTTTGTAACGAATCTGATCTGGCTTTTCACACGCAAAAAGATTACTTCATCCAATATGCGCAAACGCCCTGAAGATTACGCAGAGATAGAAAAACTTTTCAGCGAGAATAAGCTAAAACCTGTGATAGAACACATTTTTCCCTTAAAAAAAGCCGCCGAAGCCTTTGAATTTGCAGAAAAAGGCAGGCCAAGGGGTAAAGTGATTATTACTTTCTAAAAAGAGGAAATGATTTTAAAAGGGTCAATTGTTTTAGCGTAAATGATTGCTATTGAGTGAATTTCTTTAAATCAAACCAAAAGAATTTTTGCGGTTAAAGACTCATCTGTCAATGTAGAAAGTGAACTTCAACGGCTTATTTACTCAGAAATTTTTTTACCCTGTTTTCGGCATTTGCACGTATATTGAAGTAGTAAAACGGGTAATCAAAACTATGATAAACGCCCATCCCAAAAGGTTTTGTAAATTTATACAGCCCAACTGAATCTGCAGAAGCACAGATCAATACACCTTTATTAACATCTACTCTGGCATCAGCATATTGAGGAACCGGGTGAAATTTCAGTGTCACAGAATCGGGCATGAGTGAACCCAGGCCCTCAGCCGTTGTTGCTTCTGCCTCGGTTCTTGTCCAGGTTATCGGATTGATAACAAGGCCCACAATATTTGATACCACTGGATTATGAGGTGGAATAACGCTGGGAGCCTGAGTGTTGTATGAGATAATTACACCAGTGTCATCGGGACCTACGGCAAATTTTAAATGCGGATTATTGGCTAAATAGGTTGAAGTAACAGGATAACCGATTACGTAGGCGGCAATCATGCGCTGATAAACTCCCGGATTTTCTTTCATGTATCCTGATAGCAAATGGATCAGAACATTTGAACCTTGTGAATGACCGGCCAGGATGAATGGACGTCCCTTATTAAATTGTTTAATATAGTAATCAAAGGCTGCAACTGCATCTAATGTTGGTATCCCTCCTATGACCACTTCCCGCTGCTCTTCTGTTAATCTTAGTGTATATATAGCGTCTGCCTGCCGGTAATATGGAGCATAAACATTTGCAAAAGTTTCAAAAGCTGTTGCCTGTCGTTCGAATACAGGGGTTGCTCCAGCCAACATAGAAGGATTGTTGATGTTGCAAATATTTGGTTCTGTTGAATCAACCTTCTCCCAGCATGTCGGATAAAGATAAAAAACATCAACAGCCATTATCGGAGCTGGTATAGATAACCAATGAGCCGTCTTCGAATAATCAGTAGCAATGTCATCTGTTTGGGGTTCGTCATCTTTTTTGCAACTACAGCAAAAAGTTGAGAAAACCAGCAATGCGATCAATGGATAAATCCAAATTATGTTTTTCGTGTTCATAAAGTATGAGTTAAAGAAATTTTTAAGATTACTTCTTCGTGTGTAATACCCTTAATAATTGTGTTTGGTAAGGAATGACTAATCGCCTTTGAGGTGACTATTTCCAGATTTTCAATAATCTTAAAAATCTCTAAATGTCTGAAAATAAATGTTATAAATACCAATATCCATTCTTTTAATGAAACAGATAATAAAGAAAAAAGTCTGCTTTCAATCATTTCGATGTTTGTATCCATTGAGTCCTTCAAAGGTAGAAACGATTTTGATTAATCCAAAAAATCCAGTGGTTTATTTAGCTTCTGCCAGCGATTTATTGTAAAGGACAGAGATTGACTCATGAAAATTGCTTTTTGGCCATGTCAACTTTTGTAATGCTTTTCCTTTCCCGAAACTGACATAATTGAAATAAAGATTGATGCATATAGCGTTAGTGTAAATTGGGTAGAACTATAAAATATCTATCTGAAAGTCATTATCCAAAAGTAATTGCTCACAGGTCACCTATGCAATTAATGATATTTATGTAAATCTTGGCCGGAACTATGTAACACATTCTGCTACAGAAAGCATAATCTTTGCAGATAATTTTACAAGAACAGCGACTGGGTTAATAATAGTCAGTCATTCATATTTCATGCTGAATAAAACATTGCAGATTAGTTGTTTGCATCGCTTCATCTTTAAATATTGGGACATATTGGCTATATACAATGTCGGTCTTTTCGCGAAAGAGACTGTGGTGATATAAACTCAAATCTGACCGCCATCAACCGAAATTTAATTTTATAAAGCCTGTCAGCAGATTTTTGGAAGAAGTTACATATTGTAAAACTTAGTTTAAGTTTCCTGTTTTCAAATTGAAAAGACCACACACAAAAATGAAAAAATTCCACATATTTATTGTCATCATGATGGCACTTACATTTTTTGCCGGTGAATCGTGCACGCAAAAAAATGTCAAAAAGATTGGTGACAGCACGATCCCTTTTGATAGCACGCTTGTTCTTTCGTTTTTTGCATCCTATCCGGCTTTAGAAAAATACCATACAAATCTGGTTGAGATTTACCGAAACAATCAATACAGGCATATCTGGCTTGATGAGAAAGGCATTGTAGAATATGGCTATTCACTCAACAGTAAAGCGAAAGATATGGAAGAAGATGGAATTTCAGCTACATTTCCATACCAGTTAGTGATTGATGGAGTTTTTACCGATGGAACAAAAAACAAGTTGAACAGTACTGATACTGAGCTGCTTCTGAGCAGTTTGTATTTGTATTATGCTGAAAAAATGTTCGGTGGTATTGATAAGAAATCCACAACATCAATCGGATGGCTGCTTCCCCGCAAAAAGCTTTCCTATACTGACATGTTGGATTCGTTCATCTCAGATGATGAATCAACAAACGGGGATAGTTTAATTTTATTCAGTCAATACTTTAAGCTGCGCGATGCTTTGAAGCAGTATCGGAAGATTGAAGAAAACGGAGGCTGGAAACCTGTGGAAATGAATCCATGGGAAAAGAGCTTTAAACCCAATGACACTGCACGAACTATCTTACAGGTCAGAGAATTTCTGTTTATTACCGGTGATCTCTTTCAAAACAATCTGAGCGAGAGCTATGATGCTGATTTGGTAGCTGCTGTTTTAAGATATCAAATACGCAATGGCTTTAAACCTGACTCCCTTCTTTTGCCCGTTCATATTCAACACATGAATGTGCCCGTTGGTGAACGCATCAAATCAATTGTGGTTAATATGGAGCGTTGCCGGTGGCTTTCGCACGAAATATTTCTGGCTGAAGAGTATATCTTTGTGAACATTCCTTCTTATGAACTGAAATTTATCCGCGATGGCAAAACTGAGTTTCAGTCGAATGTGGTGGTAGGTAAAATCATGACCCAAACCGTAATCTTTGCCGGAAAGATGAGCTATCTGGCGTTCAGCCCGTATTGGAACCTTCCAAAGAACATTATTGAGAAAGAAGTTAAACCTGGCATAGAAAAGGATGAAAACTACCTTAAAAAACACAATATGGAGTGGAATAACGGACAAGTGCGCCAATTACCCGGAAAATACAACTCATTGGGATTGGTTAAGTTCATGTTTCCAAATTCGAATGAGATTTATTTGCATGATACACCTTCCAAAAAACTGTTTAAGGAAGAAAGCAGAGCGTTCAGTCATGGCTGTGTGCGCGTTGACAGGGCAAGAGAACTGGCAATAAAAATCCTGGAAAATGACGAAAACTGGACGCCTGAAAAAATAGATGTTGTCATGCATGCCGGCGAAGAAAGCATTTATAATTTAAAGCAAAAAATCCCAGTATATATTGGCTATTTCACAACCTGGGTGGATGATCTGGGCAGTATCGGTTTCTACGAAGATGTGTATGAAAGAGACAACAGACTGGCTTTGCTGTTGTTTTACAAGGAGTAAAGCCGGCATAAATGCAGGGCTATTGTATTACATCAATACATTTGTAAAAACGACGGGAATACATTTCAGAACCTAAATCACTGATTGCCACTCCATAAGGTTTCCCTGAAGTTGCGTGGATAAATTTTGATTTCATGCCATCTGCTTCACAAATAATGCCGACATGACCGATTTGAGTATGATCAAGATAACCATAAAAAACGAGCACATCCCCTATTCTAAAATCCTCTGGCTTCAATGAAGTTCCAAGATTTTTGTATCCTCCTGAGGTGCGGGGCACGGCAATATTACTTTTTTGAAACACAAAATAAACAAAGCCGGAGCAATCAAATCCTTCGCCAGGATTCATGCTGGCATACCGATAGGTTGTTCCCAGGTATTCTTTGGCGAAGGCTATGAGTTCAGCTCTGCGATTGTCAACTACTACAATTGTGTCAGGCAGGATAATTTCCACAATGGGAATATCTGCCAGAGGTTGGTTGCAGTTGGCAAACAATCCGAAAAAAACAATCATTAAAAAAAACTTAAACATATATGTTATCTGAAATACAGTACTGAAGTTATCTGACTTAAACCCGTTTTCGATTGAAAATTTAGCGAAAGAAAATAAAATGCCAGCAGAAATAAATGTAATTAGCACAAAGATAAGCAATTAATATGATAATTGAAAGTATTTTGTGTTTCATACCAATTGCAGCCAAACTAGACGAATTAGTTTTCTTTCATCAAATTGGCCTTTTTTGGTTCAGATTTGTGTACTACAGATTTTCTTTTTATCCCGAATTACAAAGAAACGACCTTGTAATCATTTGTGAAAAAAAGGCTGTATTGGTCTTCAAAAATCGACTCATATTTTCTTTAAAACAATCTTTTCTGCTTGTTTATCTATCATAAGGGTTCGGAAATTACGCAGTGCAGCATAGGAAGTGGGAGAAATAATGTCGGCGACTTTATCATATTGATAAAGAATGCTGATATTGTTTCCTGTTGCTGTAACTGTGTAAATGAAACTTCCCAATCCCTCCGGAAGTGCAAGCCGGGTGGCTTTTGGCAACGATTCCACCTGATAGCCATCAGGGATTTTGACGGAAATCATGTGTTTTTCCATGCCTGTATTCAGGTAGAAAACCGGAAACTCGCGCTCCTCACTTTTCAGATCATTTGTTTTATCCTGCCAGATCATCATCGGATTTAGATACAGTATATCGCCCACCTGGTCAACTTGTCCATCCAGAACAAATTCGATGTTTTCAACCATTCTGGGCTGAAGGCTGTCTGCTCCGCTTTCGCTGTAACTGATAATTTCCAGCATTGGATATCTTTCATGCAGATTCTTCACATATCCACCTTCTTTTTCGGCTGTTTTATAAGCCGATCGGGCTATGCCAGCATCATAATTGCTGTAAATAGTGCGTAATTTTCCAGTAATAGTGAGGTCTTCCTTTAATTCAGATAAAACATTATTTTGGATGCTGCCTTTGTTGGGATTTTCGATTGAAACCCTCACCCCTTTGCGGTCTTCTGTGATAATGATTCCATCGAGGTTGATGGCACGATCAGGAAGAAAGCCTGCATCAAGGTATGATGTTGTTGCATCGAGAAAGATAAATCCTGTGCTGGCTTTTACGGCAGCCAAAACATAATTGATCTGGGTATAACTTGGGTGACTGATGTTTAAAAATCCATTGCTTCTGGTACTCATAACAACGGGAAGTGCTTCAATATCAGCTTTTTTAAGCAAGTTCAGAAGCAGTAGATTGATGTCAGCTACATTGCCCGACTTTTCATCTACCAGTTTTTTTAGGCCTTTTTCGCAGAACTCTCCGTTGTTTCCGTTCCATTTGTAGTTGTTTCGGACAAAATAGTAGAGATAGTTTACTCTTTCATCAGATGGAAGGCTTTTGGCTTTTTCAACCACTGGATTGAGTTCGTTGAGCCGTTGATCGATTTGTTTACCAAAGTTGTCACTTGCCCTGTAGCGGTCAGCGATGGCATCCCATGTTGATGAAAAACTGATAATCCGGCCATTGCTGCCACGAAAATAGGAGAGCTCATAGTTGACCGAGGTTCGATAGTTATCCATGCTTGGCACAAAAGGTTCTTCTTTCAATGCCGGCACATCACTTGCCTGATAAACATCAACTTTGATGGTATAATTGATATTTTTAGCTTGTCCGGGGCTGTCCATAGAGGTAATTGCACCTGTTTTGGTGGTGTTCTTTCTTTGAACAGAAAGTGGAAGCCCCTTTAATGAAGTGTTAAATGTATAATATTCAGGTATTTCTACTTCGTATTCAATGTAATCTACAGGGATATCATGCTGAAGATAGAACGGACGCAGTGAAATAGTTGAAGGTTCGGATAGCTCGTATTCGATATCAATAACAGCGCCCGGAGCAAGGTTTGGCATGGCAAATTTCCTGCGGCTGAACACTTTGTTGAATTCCTCTGTGAAATAGCTGTCATTTTCAAGTTTTGTTTCAACTACTTTTTCATCGACCATGTTGTAGGTATAGGCCCTGAATTTTGAAAACCGGCCTTCATTGTGATAAGGAATTGAGAAATTTCCCCAAGCCATACCTACCTGATTGTATATTTTGATCCGCTTATGGACATAGGTGATGAGTTTGAACTCACCTAAGTTATAGGTGTAATATACCCTGCTATATTCGTAAAGTATAGCAGCTTCTGCCTCACTGTCAATTTTGTGTACAGTTTCCTGAAGTACCTCATTCGGAATTTTACGAAATTTTACTTTTTGGGCGAATGATGATGCCGTGATTAAAATTAAAAAAGCAAGAAGAATACCGTTCTTTTTCATAATTATTTTTTTATTAGGATAATTTTAGATTGGTCGTGTCGTGCAACATCTCTTCTGAATTGAATGTAGTCGCTGTAGTCCTCTGCTGCGAAACTGCCATTTTTTTTCAGGTAGGAACGTGTAATAAGTAACTTATGATCTGAAATTCTTTCCACGCTGAGTTCATATTGCCCAAAGCGGCTGTCAATCTCTGCTTTTGATGGAAGTGCCTCAATGTCATATTCTACCGGAAGTTCTACTTCATAGCTGTCGGTGTCGTAATACCCTCTGGGAAGGACTAACTTTTGTTTTCGGTCGGCAATGCGTGGAGGCACAAAGGTGTTTCGGTTGAAAAAATTGGCTTGAAACAACATCCTGTTGCCACTCATTTCGCCGTATTTCTGTGCTTCAAGCTCAATGTTTTCTTCGAAAACTATTTGGTGCTTGTCTGCTTTTAAGTCGATTTTTGTCAGTTTTAAAAATTGAAGGTAATTCCAGGTCTTTTGATAAAATTTTTCATTTTCATCTTTTTTCTGCAACTCCAGGTAGTATTTATCATCATACTGCAATCCGGAAGAGCGACAAGTTAAGCTTGCTTTCAACATTCCATCGGCATCCAAAGAAACTTTTGCAACAGTTTCCTGTTTATTGGCATTATCAGCATAGGCAGGCGTTCTGTCAAGTTTAGTGCCTTTTTCAGACAGGCTAAGTACCGCACGGTTATCAGTAAAATCACCAAGATATCCGAATGGAATATGCCGATTTGTTGTTTCGAGCCAGATTGTAGTGTCCTTCAAAGGAATGGAAACAATTACATGATTTCCTTGAACTGAAACCAATGTTGTATCTAAATCCGTTGGATAATTGCCGGAATGAATAATGGTATATGTTGCAGGCAAACCTGCCACTTTTAGCAAGGCCTGGGTGTAAAAGGAAAGCGCTTTACAATCACCATACTTAAGTTCATCCACACTTGCTACTGTCATGGGCTTCCATCCTCCAATGCCAATCTGTACAGAAACATAGCGCGTTTTTTGCTGAACGTAAGCATACACTTTTCGGGCAATCTCAATTGAATCAGTCAAACCTTCAACAAGCGAAAGAATTTCTTTTCGTGTATTTTCAGGCACAAGTTCATTCCCTCTAAGCATATTGCTTTGATACCATTCACCAAATTCATTCCAGTCGGATGCCTGACCTTTGATATTTTCAAGTTGAAAGTAATTGGCTGAAAGAGAAGCATAGGGTTTAATTTCGTAGTATGGCGGACTGCCGTATTCTTTCGTAATCGGCATGGCCTGACTGATTTCAAGCGAATATTTTCCCGGTCCGGTTGATTTTGTCACACCAAACGATTCAAGGTTTTTTTCGTTGGTACTAAGATTCCAGTTTTCGGGATAGTTAAGCGTGAATTTGCTTGATTCTACCGATTGAAAATCATGTGTAAGCGGATTCCAGTCAGGCAAAAACGCGGTGTTCTTGTTTTTTGTAACCAGCTTAAAAACAAAAGTATAAGGATAGCTGCCAGGGCCGTATGTAAAATACTGTTGCCGATCATCAACAAAAACACTTCCTGACATCACTGCGCTTACATCTACAAGATCAGAAGATTTTAGTTTCTTTATTTCCTTGCCGTTAGCATCCAATATTCTGGCAGTCATTTCATTTATCTTCAACGATTTACTATAGCTACTTCCGGCATAAACATGTTCATTTCCCGACGAATTTAGCACTGTAACGGCCCATTCACTGGTGATTGTCATGTCATAGGATTTGCTTATTTCGATGGTTGTATTGTCATATCTCAGCACGGAATTTACATTCTTTTTCAGCTGCTCAGGAATCAGGCTTACAGCAAGATTTTGCGAAAATAATTGAACAGATAACACTAAAAAGATCAATAGTGATACTGTTTTTAACAGATTGATTTTGGACATGTTTTGCTTGTTGTTATCAAAAACAAAAATAGGTATATATCTCTTTAAACAACCGTACAATCTAATTTAGAAGCTTTCTAAAATAATGCCAATAGAAATTTTTTGATAGTCATAACTATTTTAGAATTTTCCAATAATTAATGCCGTACTTAAAAATGAATTGTATAAAAAGGTCGTTTAGATAGCCATTTGGGAGACTATGTTGAGAAGTTATACCATTGTGAATTATTAATGAATCCAAAAGCTATAATGGTATTATGACAATGGATAGAAATGTTAGGCCAATTGAGTGAGCGGTAATTGGATACATACATTTCTCCTTTTGGTATTACATCATCATCTTGCTGATTCAATTCAGATTGTATTTAGATATATGAAAGAATACCATTAAAGGCACTATGAGCAAAATCTTTGGATAAAAAAGTCTGCTCCGACGAAAGTTGAAGCATCAGGCCATTCGGGTTTATGGTTTCAGAATTTTTGCTTCGAGTTCACCTTGCTTCACCTTCCCAAATTTTAGAAATTTCAGCATCCATGTTGGCAAAGGCTTTTCAGGATTGCGTTTGCGCAGGTTCAGGTTGATACCCAGTTTTTTGATAAGCGGGATTTTATGGGTTTCAACAAATTCTATCAGGTTGCCATCCGGGTCTTCGATGTATGAAAAATGACCCGCTGCCTCACCCATGTCGAAGGAGTTGGTTTCATTGTGTTTCACTGACGAGTCAACAGTGAAAGGAAATCCCATCTTTGCGCAAGCAGATTTCAACCCATTCATATTGATTACATCGAAACAAAGATGAATGAAACCCGGATCGCCCCAGAAACGGTTTTCGTATATTTTACGTGGCTCTCGGTCAAGTGCCTGCACAAGTTCAATATATGTATTTCCGAATAGTTTACTGAATCCGCCTTTTCTGGGATTGGTGTGCGTCAAAAGTACCCTGCGGTAATTTTGATCACCGGCACTCAGCGCATCCAAATCATCGAATTTCCCTGAAACATCATACACAACTGCATCATGGCCAAGTATACCCTGATAAACCGGCAAAGCTTTTTCGATATCGCTGACGCCAATGATTGCGCCAACAGCACCACCTGTACCACGTTTTTCATCAACGAAAATGTATCCGTCATAAACAATCTGGAAAATATTGCCATAAGGATCTTTTACAAAAAAAGTGGGATGGCCGTCAATAGATTCTTTCAGTTCACCAAGTATTTCTATAGCAGGATTTTTTGAAAACAAATCAAATGTCTTTTTCACATCGCGGCTCTTTATTTTGGCTGCAAAAATGCCAATATCACCAAAATTGATTTCAAAATCAATTAGTTTTGGTTTCCGGTGTGAGTATTGCCAAATTTCAAATCCTCCTCCACCCTGCATATTGATGGCAATAGCGGCATGACGTTTTTGCGGACTGTTTCCGTGTAGGGAAGCATCAGCTCAGCAACAGTGTCATCTTCAAGAATTCTGACATCCATATTGAAGACATCAATATAGTATTTCCATGCCTGAGGAAGGTTTTCAACGCCAATGCCGATTTGCTGAATGCCACTGATTATGTAATTGCTCATTTCTAGGTCGGTTTAATTTTTCTGATTAATATGCGTGATAAGCCGGGAAAAAATCTTTTGATATATACCATGAGAAGCTCTTTTGCTCCAACTAAAACTTCAGGTTTTCGCTTGTAGATTCCATTAACAATTGTTCGCGCTGCCTTTTCAGCACTGATGCCAATGGCTTGTCCGTCGTCAAGTAGGGCATGCTGCTGACCGTCATTTTTCAGTGCATTGAAGGAGATATTCGTTTTAACCCGTCCGGGACAAACAAAAACAACGCGAATATTTTTATCAAAATACTCTGCATGCAAGGTTTCAAAAAAGCCATACAAAGCATGTTTTGATGCGCTGTAGGCAGACCTCAACGGGAAGCCAAATTTGCCTGAAATGCTTGTTGTCACTGCGATTGTTCCGCCTCCCTGCTCAATCAATTTTGGTAAAGCATGCTTGGATATAAGCACCGGAGCAAAATAGTTGACATCCATAATGAGCCTGTCCACTGAAAACATGGTGTCGCCTGCCAACGCCCGCTGACTTATTCCGGCATTGTTAAAAATTACATCGATTGATCCAAAACAAGCAAAAGCTTCATCAACCAAAGCATGAATCTGATCCAGATTGGATAGATTGTAAGACAGCGTTTTACAGCTGGCACCCAAAGCCACGCATTTTTTACCAACCTTATTCAATGCATCATTTGAACGACTGGTAAGAATCAGACTGGCTCCCTCCTCTGCAAAAAGGTAAGCACAGGCCTCTCCTATCCCGGATGATGCTCCGGTAATCCAAACAATTTTATTGAAAAACCTTTTCTTATGCATTACACCAAACTATTTCATGACCGCGCTAATATTCATCCGCAATTTTTGGGATGAACAAATACTAATTTACAAGCTTTCCTTCGCAAAGCTTAATTTGTTTTGGGAAAACTGTTCAGAATTTTACCATAATACCCCTTTTGCCCTGATAGAATATATACAAAATTATGATTTTTTTTCGGACAAGGCTAGCCAATAAATACAAATTATCAATCATCAGATAAAAGTCGGCATGAGAAAGTCACACCTAATTGATTAGATTTTAATGTTTTACTCTAGGATAAGTTAAAACATAAATCGATAAACTTCGGATTTTGATTGTGAACAAACCGCTCTAAATACGTGAGGAAATATTCAAATTAGGCTATCGTCTTTCAGGTTTAAAAGAGAACCAGATTATTGATTTCGAAAAATTTCAACATCTGAGGCTAAACTTCTATATTTACAGTTCTAAACAGACATTGAAATTCACCATCATTGCCACAGACAGATGTGATCAGAAAATAAGAAATAACAACAATTAACCATCAAAACGCTATGCCCGACCACCGAAAACTTGCCCGCATTCTCCAGTTTATCGTGCGACTTCGTGCGCCTTTTGGTTGCGACAAGCATGAGATTGCCGAACTTTTTGAAGTAAATGTAAGAACCATCGAAAGGCATATCGTGCTTTTGCGTGATCTTGGATTTCAGATTGAGCAGGAAGGCTCCCGTTTTTTTATACGCAATGCCGGAAAAAACAAACTTAAACCGGAGGAGCTTATAACTTTCAGTCTTGAGGAGGCACTGATGATTCGCAACGCACTCCTGAGTGCCCCGCAGCATGGGCCGATGCGGAACCTGCTTCTCGACAAGCTTTATGCGCTTACCGATTTGGAAGATCTGGCAGAAACCATGTCCAATCTGCATCAGTCTATGGTCATTACAAATATCAGGAAGGCGATACAAAACAAAGAAAAAATCATTCTAAAAGACTATGAGTCGTCAAACAGCAACAGGATTCTTGACCGCATGGTGGAACCGATACGTTTTTTGAACTATTTCAAATATGTCAGTGCATTTGAACCGACCTCTGGAAAAGTCAAAACTTTTAAGACCGACCGCATTTATGATGTTGTGCTGACAGGCAAAAAGTGGGAACATGAGGACAAGCATCTGCGCAAAGGGATGGATGTTTTCGGGCTGACCGGAGAAATGCCTGTAAAAGTGACTTTGATCCTCAATCGCCGCGCACGTCAGCTTTTGTGCGAGGAGTATCCTGATGCCGCCCTTTTCATTTCAGCACATGGAAAGAAATACGTTTTTGCAACCGAGGTTTATTCAATGGCCGGCGTCGGTCGCTTTGTATTAGGCCTTATTGATGAAATAAAAATCATTGAACCAGAGGCATTAAAAGCCTATATCAAAGAAAAAATCAACAAATTTTAAGTCGCGACACTACCTGTCGGAGCCCGGAAGTAATTTTGGCCTTCAAATAGAAATGGCCAATGACAAATTTATTTACTAACAGATTTTATTCACTGAAACCAATTCATAAGTGCTTAAATGCCACTTTCATGATGGATTGTTTTCAGGTTGTCGGGTCATTTTTCCATATTCAATACCGGAATTATTAACCTAAAATCAAATAAATATGGAAGCAATACACAAAGTTTTTAATCTGATCATCCTTGATGAAAGCGGCTCAATGTACGAAATTCAGGATACGATCATCAGTGGATTCAATGAAATTGTTCAGACTGTTAAAGGCGTTGCAGGGCAATATCCTGAACAGAAACATTTCATTACCCTTGTATCTTTCAACAGTCTTGCGGTGAAAACAATTCTTGAAAATGAAGATGTTTCAAAGTTGAAACCTATTGATCGCAGTTTGTACAACCCAAGTGCCGGCACACCGCTTTACGATGCAATGGGCAATAGTATTCAGCATCTGAGACAGTTAACAGATTCCCTCACAGACTATAATGTGCTGGTGACAATCCTCACAGACGGAGAAGAAAACAGCTCCCGTGAATTCAACGGAAAAGCTATAAAAAAGATGATTGATGAACTCAAGCAGAAAAACTGGACTTTCACCTATATCGGCGCCAATCATGATGTTGAGAAGTTTGCCTTGTCGATTTCCATCACCAATACCATGAAGTTTGAAGCCAATGAAGCTGACATGAAACGCATGTTCACGGAAGAGAAAAACTCACGTTCGCGTTACAGTGAAAAAATCAGAAACAAAGAAAATACCTCTGACGATTTTTATAAAGAAAAGTAACCAATCAAGCTTACCAAAGACTCAAGGAAGGCATAAAGTCAGCGATGTTTTTTGCCTTCCTTTTTTTTAATTGAAAGCAGTCATTTTTTTGAATCTGGAATCCTTGAATCCTTATTTCTTTTTGAACATCATTATCACTACACCTGTAATAGCAATCAAGCCACCAATGACCTGAACGGTGGTAGGAAGTATTGCGAAAAGAAAAAATGCTCCCAGCATTACAAACATGCCGGTAGTACTTTGAACGATCGCAGCTTTTGAGGCTTCAATATATTTCAAGGCAGAATATTGAAAAATTGAAGTTAGAAAAGGACCAACAAAAGCACCTGCCATGATATTGATAAATGCCGTCGTCGGGATGATGAAAGAGAGGTTTTGGGAAACCATAAAAAAGAGTGCCAGGGTCATTAAAAACAAGGCTCTGTTGATTGAAAGAACCACCGGACTTATTTCACGGATATGCTTTTTGGCAATGATGGTTCGGGCAGCATAAAATGTAGTCGAAATCAGCATCAGGCCTGAGGCTGCGGTGAAAAAACTTTCGTCAGGTGAAGTCCGTAAACTGATAATGAATGCACCCGAAAGTGTGAGAAATGCTCCGGTTAGCTGCCATTTTCCGAGTCTTTCGCCTAATAGCACAAAACCGAGTACAGAAATAAAAAGATATTCAAGATTTCTGAGGAAAGAAGGGATCGCAGGATTGACAGAAACAGCGATTGCAGCATACAACGTGGAGGTAGCGACCAGCTCGATGAACCCCATAATAATCAAAGTTCTGTAATCCTTTCGCGTAAACTTTTTAATTGAAAAACCACCTTTGGGATGGAGAGCCATCAGACTATTCCAGAAAATTGCGGTGAGAAACCACCAAAAGCCAAATTGCGGCAAACTCACTTCATTCAG
>JAGXRB010000375.1 GCA_018336075.1 Bacteroidota bacterium | reverse complement strand
AAACTCTTAAGAGGGTGCTGAATTTTTACCGCCTCAAAAACGTGAAAGTTGTCGAAAAAGCACTTGGCAATCAATCGGGAAAAGTCGAAATGGTGATGCCAGTGTTGGATAACGTTAAAATGCAGGGTTTGAGCCATGTTATGCACGATACGATTACGGAGTTTAATGAAGGCAATTCGGTGAAAGTTCCTATCCTTAAGTTAGATGATTGTGTTGAATTGAAAAATGGTGGAATGAAACTTTCAGCCATTAAGCTAGATGTAGAAAATTTTGAGTATTTCGTGCTTCAGGGTGGTGAAGGAATTATATCAAAGTTTAAACCTTTGATTTATACTGAGTTATGGGAAAATGAAAACCGCCAAAACTGTTTCAAATTAATGAATTCATTGGGATATTCTATCAGGGTTCTTCAAAAAGACCAGCTTGTTGATTATAAACCTGAGAAACATAATACCCAAAACTTCTTTTTTATACCTTAGCCGAAATCTTTAGCACCATAGCTATGCAGAGGCGTTTTATAAGAAATCTGGCATTACTTCTATCTCTCAATCTGCTGATAAAACCCTTTTGGATTTTAGGTATTGACCGTGCTGTACAAAATTCTGTCGGCGATGGTACTTATGGTTTTTTTCTATCCATTTACAGCTATTCATTTCTGTTTTACATTCTTCTCGACCTTGGTATAACCAACTACAACAACAGAAATATTGCGCAAAACAATCAGCTACTCAGCAAATATTTTGCGGGCATCGCAGGTTTAAAAATGCTTTTATCCCTTCTGTATGCTGCTGTAATTTTTGGCATCGGAATTTTGATCGGTTATGATGGGGCACAGCTTAAACTTCTTGGCTGGGTTGCTTTCAATCAAGTTTTGCTGTCTTTCATTCTATATCTCAGATCTAATATCTCCGGGCTGCTGTTGTTCAAAGTTGACAGTATTTTCTCCATCCTCGACCGTTTGCTGATGATTCTTATATGCAGCTTTCTGCTTTGGTCGGGCTTTGTTACAGGCCCTTTTCAAATTGAATGGTTTGTATATGCGCAAACAGCAGCCTATATAATTACGCTGATAGCAGCATTTGTTTTTGTTATAAAACATGCAGGGCGCATTTTGCCTTCATTTCAATGGCCGTTTATGCTGGCCATCATCAGAAAAAGTCTTCCTTATGCGCTTCTTGTATTATTGATGAGTTTCTACAACAGGCTCGAACCTGTTTTGATTGAGCGGTTGCTTCCGGCTGAAACAGGTTTTGTTCAAACTGGTATTTATGGCAAAGCCTTCAGGCTACTTGATGCAGGAAACAATATTTCGTTGCTTTTTTCGGTGCTGCTGCTACCGATGTTTGCCTCAATGATAAAAAAGAGAGAATCCGTCAATCAGCTTGTTAAACTGTCTTTCAGCATCATTTTTTCAATGTCGATGCTTGTTGCAGCTTTGTCTCTGGCCTACAGCAGAGAACTTATGGAGTTGCTTTATGGTTTGCGTGATGGCGAAGATTTGTTGGCTTTTAACCTGCGGATTGAAGAGTCTGCAGCTGTTTTCCGTGTTCTTATGGGAAGTTTTGTTTCTGTTTCCTGCACTTACATTTTCGGAACGCTTTTAACGGCCAATGGAAATCTGGCGATCCTCAACATCGTTGCAGGAGCTGGTGTTGTGATCAATGTCGGGATGAATTTTATACTTATTCCAGGTTTTGAAGCTATGGGTGCTGCATGGTCAAGTTTTACAGTGCAATTTGTAACAGCTGTTATCCAGCTCTTTATAGCCCGAAAAATATTTAATCTGCGTTTTGGTAAAGTATTCTATTTCAGAGTCGCTGCTTTTTCCATTCTGCTGTTTGCAAGCGCAATGGGTTCAGTCTTCATGCCGTTTCATTGGATAATTAATTTCTTATCAGCCTTGATTTTTGGTTTTATCCTGGTTTTTGTAACCAAAATGATAGAAATCAAAAGCATTCTTGTCTTAATTACTTCTGCTTACGGACATGTTAAAAAGTGATTTTTCATTCACCTATCCCGATTTTTTCAATTCATGAAACCTCTTTTAAGATGAGGTTGAGAGGTATTCCATTCAGATTAAATAAATTTTGCACCTCAAATGATGGTTTTTCTGTGAATATGCGAAATATTTTTCTAATTTTGACACCCTTTATTAACAGGATCTGAATATGCAAAAACCTGACGGGACCGAGATGAACTATTTTAGTTTAGTTGATATTATTGCAAAGTACAAAAAGCCTTTCATCATCATTGCTTTTGTTTCTGCGATTTTTGCTTACATATTTAGCACGCCTTTTTTTATAACTCCCTTATTCAAATCGACTGTTATACTTTATCCAACCTCAACAAATTCAATTTCCAAAGTTCTCCTGAATACAAATTTCAACAGCAACAAGGATTTACTTGAGTTTGGAGAAGATGAACAAACTGAGCGTATGCTTCAGATTTTGAATTCAAATAAAATCCGCGACAGGATCATAGAAAAATATGATCTTATGCAGCATTACGGGTTTACTTCAAACACAAATTATCGTTTTACCAAACTCTATAAAGAATACGAAAGCAAGATCAAATTTCGCCGCACAGAGTATATGGCAGTAAAAATCACTGTTCTTGACAAAGACCCCGCCTTTGCTTCCAATATAGCCAATGATATTGCAGAACTCTTTGATTCAACGATGAATGTCATGCAAAAGGACGTTGCCGTTCGTGCATTCAAAATCGTTGAACAGGAGTATTTTAAGCTGCGCGATGAAGTGAAAGCGATGGAGGATTCTCTCAACGCAATAAGAAGACTAGGTATCCATGATTACGAAAGTCAGGCTGAAATGATCAATCAGCAACTTGCTATCGAACTTGCAAAAAACAATACTATAGGGATTAAGGCACTTTACGAAAAACTTGAATTATTGTCAACCTATGGCGGGTCATACGTTTCGTTACGCGATGGCTTAGAGCATGAGCGAAAGCAGCTTTCACAGATTAAGGCAAAATATGAAGAGGCTAAAGTGGATGCAACTGAGAATATGCCACATAAATTTGTTGTGTCATCAGCATTTGAGGCCGAAAGAAAATCATTTCCGATTCGCTGGTTGATTATGGTCATTACTGTATTTTCAACCATGATTCTTAGCCTGTTTCTGATTGGTTTTTTAGAGCACGGATACATTCAAGTAAAAAAAAAACTTTAAAAAGGATTATTCAACTGCCTTCTCTTAAATCAGTTGAAATGAAATTTGATTTGAAGCCAAAGAAAAAAAAGGAAAGTACTAAAACAGTTAACAATTTGAATATCATGAACGACTTTTTCAATAGTACAACCATAGTCAGGCATGCTTTTCGCTGGAGGTACCACCTCGCGGCGATAACGCTTATAGCTGCATTGCTGGCTGTTTTCTTTTCCGGACCAAGATTTATTACCCCTAAATATCGTTCAGTCGCGGTGATATATCCCTCTAATATAGGTAGTTACTCCGATGAAAGTGAAACAGAACAGCTTCTGCAATGGCTTAACTCCAGGTACATTATGGACAGCATGGTGCATAAGTTCAACCTTGCCGAGCGTTATAAAATTGCTCCTGATTACAAACACTACAACACGCTCCTTCAGTATTATTACTATGAGAATGTTCGTGTCAGAAAAACTCCTTACGAGGCGATTCAAATTGAAGTGCAGGATAAAGACCCGCTGGTTGCCAGTCAAATGGCCGATTCCATCATTTCAGTAATGAACAAAGTGATTCGTTATGAGCAATCAAAGAAATATCGCGAAGAGCTTGAACTCATGGGAGCACGTCTGAAACGCAAACAATTTGAAATTGACTCTGTTGAAAGACATCTTTATAAGCTGCGAACCGAATATGGCATCATCGATTATCCTAATCAATCAAGAGAGGTTGCCCGTGGTTTCCTGCGCACAGTAGATGGCAATAACTCCTCCAATATCAATACAAGTGAGATCATAAAACTAAAGAAAAACATTGAGGAAAAAGGTGGTGAGTGGGTCAAATACAATGATCGCTTTTATGAGCTTATTGCTGAATACGGAAAATACAAGATTGAATATGACTGGGCATATACCAATGCACACAGAAATATCACCTTTGCTACAGTGGTCACAAAACCTTTTCCTTCCGACAAAAAAGCGTTTCCTGTGCGTTGGATTATTGTTGTTGTTGCAGCTTTCGGAACATTTTTGCTTTCAACTTTGATTGTCATTTTTCTTGACAACAAAAACAGAATCCTCAACATGCATCAGGAAGATACTGAATAAGCTAAACAAATTTAGATTCTAAGTCTCTGAATTGTGACGAAACAAAGTAAAATAGCCTTGGTTTATCTGGCAGCATTTTTCTTCATTGCTGTAAACATGTATCTCGTTGTCACAAGAGATTTATACTACTTCTTTGGATTGCCGATAATATTGCTGGTGCTCTATTACTTCCTTTTTTCTCTAGATAAAATCCTATTACTGATTGCTTTTGTAACACCGCTCTCCATCAATTTTGAAGATTTTGAAGCAGGGCTGGGTATTTCATTGCCCTCTGAACCCTTGCTCTTTGGTGTCATGATTTTGTTTTTTGCCCACATTTTATACTACAAGGATTTTGATAAAAAAGTAGCTTACCATCCAATAAGTATCACGATTTATGTCATGTTTGCCTGGATGTTTATTACAACACTCACCAGTGAATTGCCCGTCGTATCTCTTAAATATATTGTGTCAAGATTATGGTTTGTTGTTCCTTCATTTTTTGTGGCTGCAATAGTATTCAGGAAATTTTCGAATGTTCACCGTTTCATATGGCTCTATAATATTGCGTTGATTTTTGTGATCGCCTACACCATCATTAATCATGCCCGCTATGGATTCAGCGATAATTCCGCACACTGGGTAATGTCGCCCCTTTACAATGACCATACTGCCTATGGAGCTGCTTTGGCCATGTTTTTAATCTTGACAATAGGATATGTTTTTTATCCCGGCCTCAGCAATACGAGAAGATTTTGGGTCATAAGTATGGCGGTACTTCTTGCAGTAGCCACACTTTTATCCTTGAGTCGGGCTGCATGGATCAGTCTGGCGGCTGCATTGCTGATTTATACGGCAATAAGATTGCGGATAAAACTCAGATGGATTCTCTTTGCTTTTGCCTTGTTTTTAGGTGTTCTTATCACATTCCAACATGAAATTATTGACACACTTGAAAAAAACAAACAAGATTCATCCACTGATTTTGTTGAACATGTGCAGTCTATCTATAATATTACATCCGATGCATCAAATCTGGAAAGGATCAATCGTTGGCAGGCGGCCTTCCGCCTTTATGATGAAAGACCTGTTTTTGGCTGGGGACCCGGAACTTACCAGTTTGTTTATGGCCCGTTTCAACGTGCAAAAGAAAAAACTATTATCAGCACGAATGCCGGTGACATGGGGAATGCTCACAGCGAATATATCGGGCCACTTGCTGAGATGGGTTTGCCCGGAATGTTGATTATGTTTCTCATCATAGCAGTAATGATCTATACCGGACTGAAAACACATAAAAGAGCAAAAACCAGAGAGGTGAGACTGATTACAATCACCGCAACACTGGCGTTGATAAGCTATTTCGTGCATGGTTTACTAAATAACTTCCTTGATACTGATAAACTTTCTGTGCCAGTGTGGGCCTGCATGGCAATTATTGTTGTTATGGATTTGTTTTATGCTGATATGGAGCAGATAGATCCAAAAGCAATCGTTGAAACGACTCCAGAATCAACAGAAAATATTTCTGAAGGCTAGAAAATCAGATCAGTTAGCGCATCATCAAATTTTTATTTCATTGTTGTCCGGTAGAATTTTGAATAAAATTCTGAATCCATTGCTAGTATTGTTAAAGGTAATATTACGCTCCTCTGGAGCTTACTTTTTGGTTTAACATTATTTTACTACAAATATTACGCAGCTATGCTGCTAAAAAAATTGCTACAGAGTAGCAAAATATTTGTAGTCAGTAGGTTAACAGAATTGAAAATGAGCTACAGCGTAGCGTGATATTAAAATCTCCAAATGTTCGGAAATTAACCAGACAACAGTGTTTTTGTTTCACTAAAACAGGATTTTTTTATGGATTGTTTTGCTATCTGGTAAACCTGCTTCCAAAATGTATAGCCCTTGTTTTAGCCTTACTAGCCGTATGTCGTTTCCATTGTAAACAGTTGAAATTATGCATCTTCCATTCAAATCGTAGATGCGAATTGTGATGTCACTTTCAACACTGGAAAAATTCAGACTATGTTTTTCTCTGTCATAAATGATTTGAAACTGATTGGTATTATTTTGCTCTTCGATTGAAATTGGTAAATCATCGTTGATGATAATATTTGAAGGTTCAGATTCTCCATCCGGATTTGAATAAACTGCTGTTACCCATATTTCACCTAAAATACCAATCTGCATTTCATGAAAAGTTTCATTTACCTCTGCAATTATTATAGGTGTAGAATCTTGCATAAAATACATCTTATAATAAATCCTGTAGAATTCAAGTTGTGATGGTAGGCCAGTTGTATCAGGGGCATTCCAACTAAAAGCAGAGCAATAAGTTGGACCTCCAACAACTTGCCCTTCACAAAAGCCCGATTGTTCTATCATGATATAGGTGTAGTTGAGCTGAAAATCTGTTGGCACAGGAAATTGTGCAAAGGCATTAAGTGAAATTAATAATAAGAGGTTGATTGATAATACTTTGATCATTCTTTTATTGAATTGCTTTTTCATTGTTTGAATACTTGGAATTCTGAAAAACAATTTTGAACAGTCTATAAAAGGGCTGTTTATATATCTATAAAATCAGTATCAAAATTAACGAAATAGAAAAACAAAGTCAAGGTAACTTTTGAATTACAAAAGGTATGAAGTTAAGTTTTATAAATCACTTACCACAATTGTGGCTGCCCTTGCCGAAGCTCCACTGCCACCAAGTTTTTCTTTCAGCTCGGCATAATCGGTCAGAATTTCGTTTCGTTTCTTTATATTGAAAAGCAAACCATGAAGTTCTTTTTGCAAATTAATTTCGTTTAACTCGTTTTGAATGAGTTCTTTAACGACTTCTCTGTCCAAGATAAGATTGACAAGCGAGATGTATTTTATATGGATCAATCTTTTAGCAATTTCGTATGAGATACGATTGCCTTTGTAGCAAACAACCTCCGGAACATTGAACAGGGCTGTTTCGAGGGTTGCAGTTCCTGATGTAACAAGCGCGGCCTCTGCATTGCGCAAAAGGTCATATGTTTGGCTTGTTACCGTGGCCACATCATTGCCTGCAATCAGATTTTCATAAAAGTTTACTTCAATGGACGGAGCACAGGCAATTACAAACTGATAATCAGGGAAAAGCGGTATCATTTTCAACATAATACCAAGCATACGCGAGATTTCTTGCTTTCTGCTTCCGGGGAGCAATGCAATGACAGGCTTTTCGCTTAATTTGTTTTGTCTTCTGAAATCATTATTCACAGTGTTGGATGTGTCAAGCGCATCAAGAAGAGGGTGCCCGACAAACTCCACATCCATTTGATATTGTTTGTAAAAGGCTTTTTCAAAAGTAAGAATGACCATCATTTTGTCAACAACTCTTTTGATGAGATGCACTCTGCCCCGCTTCCATGCCCATATCTGCGGAGAAATATAGTAATGTACCTTGATTCCATTTTTATGTGCAAATTCGGCAATGCGTAGATTAAATCCCGGATAATCAACCAGAATAAGCACATCAGGTTTATATTCCAGGAGGTCTTTTTTGCAAAAACTGATGTTTCTGAGAATGGTTTTGAGATTTAACAGCACTTCTGCAAAACCCATAAATGCAAGATCGCGGTAATGTTTTACAATCGTTGCACCCTGTGCTTCCATCATATCGCCACCCCAAGCACGAATTTCTGCACCGGCATCAAGTTTCTTTATCTCTTTGATAAGGTTGGAAGCATGCAGATCGCCTGAAGCTTCACCGGCTATGATGTAGTATTTCATTTCGGGCCGCCTTGGTTTCAGTTTACCAGAAAGAATATTGCCAAAAGACCTGCGAAAGTCACAAGAAGGATGCCTCTTCCGGTTTTGTCGAGTTTTTTGTTCACCATGTAAAACCTGAACAGAATAAGATTTGGGATTAAAGGCAATAGCCAGGGAACTTTCGGTTTTGCCAGCCAGTAAGGCAATGTCTCAAAGCTTGAAACGAGCAATTGAACAAGTCCGAAGCTTATTCCTGCAAGCACCAAGGCCAAAACTACGCCTGTGAGATAGTTGTCAGAGTTGAAAATATTTTTCATTGATCACCATTGTTATCGTTTCTGAATCTTATAAATTCCAACCTTTCACAAGGTCGATTGCTTTGTAGGCTGTCAAATCATAATGCACAGGCACCACCGATACATAATTATTTTCGAGTGCCATCTGGTCGGTATCTTCACGAATGTCATCGTTTTCGAAGCGGCCGGTAAGCCAATGGTATTCAGTCCCGCGAGGATCATGGCGTGAATCAAACTCCTCGACCCACCGCGCATGTGATTGTCTGCAAACCTTTATGCCTTTGATGGGATTTTCGCTGATTGCCGGCAAGTTTACATTAAGACAGATGCCTTCCGGAAGTCCTTCTTTGATCACTTTGTGTGTAATACTTTCAATATAGCTGTCTACATGACTGAAATCAGCATCATGACTGTAGTCGTTCAAACTGAATCCAATAGCAGGAATGCCATCAATACAGGCTTCCAGCACTGCTGCCATTGTTCCTGAATAAATAACATTGATGGATGCATTCGAACCATGGTTGATGCCTGAAACAAGCAGGTCGGGTTTGCCTTTTAACACAACCTGTTCACCCAATTTCACGCAATCAACAGGGGTGCCGTTGCAGATATATTCTTCGTATTCAGGCTCTTTGCAAACCGTTTTCAGTCTTAGTGGTGTTTTGATCGTAATGGCATGTCCCATTCCAGACATAGGCTGATCGCTTGATACAACAATAACACGTCCAATTTTTCGCATTATGGCTATTAGTTTTCTGATTCCGGGTGCAAAATATCCGTCGTCGTTTGTAATGAGTATTGTAGGCTTCACTTTGTTGGTATTATTCATCATTTTGTGTATCAAGATTTGTGACACCCGCCGAAATAATGAATTTCATTACCTCAGTGGCAGAAGCATCGATAGGTCTAATATTTTCGGCAGGAACAATAAAAAGATTGCCCGACCAGGCATAAGAGTGGGGCAAATATACGGCAACCTTTTGTTCGGGTATGCCAAGGAAGCTTAAATCTTTGTTGGTTATGAATCCTATTTTTTCCAGATCGTAGCCTTTACCTATTTTCACCAATACCGGTTCATTGAAGCGCTTTTTTTGTCCGACAAAAGCAGAAACAAGGTCTTTAACCGATGTATAGATGATCTTAACGAGTGGGGCACGGGTCATGAGATAATCAAAATAAACCATGAATGGCTTAAAAAACAGTGTTGATCCAAGCATGCCGATCAATGTTATTGCCAAAAGCAAAACCAATATGCCAAGTCCGGGAATATGGCGTTTCAGTATTTCATCAAGGTAGTCAATCAGTAGCCCGTCAATCCAGTCGAAGATAGCAATGATGCCCCAGATTGTGAGTGTTACGGGTGCAATGTATAACAATCCCTGAAAAAAATAATAAATAATTCTTTTGGAAAACTGTTTCATTTTAATTAATTGTTTGATTTTTCATTCGCAAAGAAAGGTCTTAAGTTCAGTATACAACCGATGCGTTGGAAGGCCCATCACATTGTAGAAAGAACCATTTACAGCCTCAATGGCAATGTAGCCAATCCATTCTTGAATGCCATATGCTCCGGCTTTGTCATATGGGCTGTATTTATCTACATACCATTCAATTTCAGCTTGATTCAATGTTCCGAATTTTACATCTGAAATTTCATGAAATACTTTTGTTTTCTTGCTGCAGCGCAAACTTATTCCTGTTACCACCTGATGCCAGCGACCTGAAAGTTGCATCAACATTTCAATAGCTTCTGTCCTGTCAGCAGGTTTATTAAGGATTTTATCCTCAACAATGACGATGGTATCGGCGGTAATTAGCAGAAAGTTTTCGGGGAGCTCTTTAGGTTCAAATGCCGTGGCTTTCTTTTTACATAGGTATTCTGCAACGTCAACAAGTGGCATATCTTCAGGAAATGACTCATCCACATCTTTTGTCATGATATCAAACTTCAGATCCATCCCTGCAAGCAGCTGTTGTCTGCGCGGCGATTTTGATGCCAGAATGATTTGAAGATCGTTTAGTTTTGGTATATTCATAGATTATTTAAAGAAATAGCATGGATGAAATTCCACTTACCATGAGTAATTTTAATATAAATGAGGTCTGTCCGTAATGCTTTATTTTAGCTGCTGTTGCAAGCCTTATTATTGCAAGAACACAAAAAGTTGCCGCAACAAACATGCTGAGAAAAGCATTGTAGTAGTCTTGCTGAAAAAGAATGAACTGCCAGAAACCTATCATTAACAGCAATATAGCCATTAAACCTATAGCAGTATTTTTGGCATTGGCTTCACCATAAACAATAGGAAAGCTTTGGATACCAAACTGCGCATCCCCATCCATATCTTCAGTATCCTTTACAAGTTCGCGAACAATACTGCTCAAAAAAGCAAAGAAAGTATAGGCCATCACCATTCCTGTGATCATTGGGAACACCGGAGAAGCATTTGTAAAAGTAAATGCATCCGATTGTAATGCAAAAAATTCTGCCAGCCAAACAATGAGCAGCACCATAGCCGAGGCAAAAGCAACAACGATATTGCCTAACAACAACATTTTTTTATAGCGTTTTGAGTAAAACCACATGAGCCCTGCCATAATTACAATTACAAAACTTATTCTCCAGTTTTGAACCATGTAGCCCGCATAAATGCTGCAAAGGATGGCCGCTCCGGTAAGTGTCCAATAGAGATTGAGCGCTAAAGATACAGAGATGCCTTTGCCAACAAATTGCTTTTTTGGCTTATTTATTTTGTCAGCATTGAGATCCATGATGTCGTTGATGACGAAGCCTCCGGCAGCAATCAACAGCACGCTTATCACGAGAAAAATAAAAGTGTTGGCGCTTGTAGCCACTTCAATTCCTGCTTGTCTGAGTTGCGGCAAAATAAGTTTATAACGAACGAGCATCATGGTAAACGCCATGATAAACAAATTGGGCCAGCGAATTAGTCGGAGATAGATCATTTAATAAAGTTTGTTTAGTTTTTTTAGTCTACCAGTGATGTGCTTCATCGTTCATCCATTTTCCCTGAACTTTCAGCACTTGTTCTATGATATCTCGCACACAGCCGTGACCGCCGCGGTAATGGCTTATATACACGCTGATTCGTTTGATTTCTTCAGAGGCATCGGAAGGACATACGGGAACGCCACAGGCTTTCATTGGATAATAATCGGGGATGTCGTCACCCATATAAATGACCTGTTCAGGCAAAATGTTTTTAGATTTCAAATAGTTTTCGAACACTTCGAGTTTGTTGCCAACCCCCAGAAAAACGTCAGAAATCCCTAATGTTTCAAAGCGTTTATACATTGACGGTGAATTTCCTCCCGATATAACGGCAATATTATAGCCTAGTTTTCGGATTAACTGCAGCGCATATCCATCTTTCACATTTGCTGTTCTAAGAGGTTCTCCCTCATTGTTTATAACGATAACGCCATCTGTCATTACGCCGTCATAATCGAAAATAAAAGTGTTTACCTTGTTCAATAAGGCCTTATAGTTGCTCATTTTTGAATATTTATTATGTCTTCTTATTATGTAATCTGTTAATTCACTGTAGATTGCTGCAAGTTGAGACTTATTTGTCAGCATTTCCTGATGTGCTGATATAGTGCCATAATCGACTCTTCTTGCAGGGCCTGTTTGAGCAGCCTCGGCGCCAACAGCAATCGCTTTCTTTGCTGTTTCAATGATCAGAGGCTTGAGATATTCAAATTCCAGCGAGGATTCTTTGACGATAGCTGCTCCTATATCATACATGGCATTGCTGAAATTGGAAACAAACACAGCAGCCAGATGCAAACTGCGTCTTTGCTGATCATCAATCGCCTGAACTGAATTACTTAATTTTTGACCAAGCTGCTGAAGTGCCATCTGATCCTCATCGTTTGAAGCTTGTATAAAAATCGGAATGGAATCAAATTCCAGCGATCTTTCCATAGAGAAGGTTTGAAGCGGATAAAATACGCCTCTGCGGGCAAATTTGGATGAAATGGCGTTCATACTTTTAAATCCGGAAGTGTGCACTACAATCCCATTCGTGAAAGGCATTGCCGCGCTTAATTCTTCAATCGCATCATCACTGACTGAGAGTACATACAAAGCGGCGTCAGGATAAATATCAGCCGGATTGCTAACTGCTTCTGCTGAAACAGTTTGTGCAATAGAACAGGCCTTTTCATAACTGCGGCCAAAAACTTGTATTATATTGATTCCTGCATTATGAAAGGCCCTGCAAAGATGCAAGGCGACTCTTCCTGTGCCTAAAATCACAACATCTGTCAGGGTTAATGTCATCAACAAATATTTTTGCACGAAATTACAACTTTTTGGCTTGCTGGTTTTTTGTTGTTTAACCAAAGGAAGCCTATAAATGTTTTTATAAGCCAAAAAACAGCAATTGTATTGATTTACTGTTTCTTAAGTTATGCTACTCATCATATAAGGCCAAATTGAATTATTTTTTTAAAGATTTATTAACATCTTAAAACAATTCTGCAAATTGAATGTTTATTCATCACTAAATTACCTTAAAACGATATGTCAACATATTCAATCAAAGATCTGGAAAGACTAACAAACGTAAAAGCACATACTTTACGTATCTGGGAAAAACGCTATAATATTGTTGACCCTGATCGTTCCGACTCAAACATCCGTTCCTACACCGACGAAGATCTGAAGAAGCTGCTCAATGTTTCCATCCTCAATCGCTGCGGTATCAAGATTTCAAAGATTGCCAGCATGAGCACCTACGAAATCAATCAAAAGATTATCGAAGTCGTGAAACCCGAGTCAGATTATGTAAGCCAGATAGAAAGCCTCGTTGTTTCAATGATTGAGCTCAATGAAGAGCGTTTTGATAAAATATTGAACCAGAGCATAATGAAGATTGGTTTTGAAGATACCCTCTACCATATTCTTTATCCTTTCTTTGAGAAAGTTGGTGTCCTTTGGCAAACAGGCTCAATAAATCCTGCTCAGGAACACTTTATCAGCAATCTCATAAGGATGAAACTTTGTGTTGCTATCGACAGTCTGCCGGGAGTTTTTGATCCAAACGCCAAGAAAATTATTCTTTTCCTGCCGGAATGGGAACTACACGAGATAGGCCTGCTAACATACTTTTATCTTGCCCGTAAACATGGTTTTAAAGTCATTTATCTCGGGCAAAATGTACCGATTCTTGATCTTTTTTCTGTTGCTGATACAGTCAAGCCCAGTTTTTTAGCAACGTATTTTGTTTCTGCTATTAATATGAACGACTTGAAAAATTATATAGATCAACTTTCAAAATATTTTTCAGAACAAGAGTTGTTTATAAGTGGTATTCAAGCTGCCAATATTAATTTTTGTCTTCCAAAAAACTCCCGGACTGTTTCCTCTGCAATGGAATTTAAGCGAATGTTGAAAGAATTTGCATAGATAATGATTCTGTTTTTCTTCTAACTTAATAGAAATTCAGATTCTTTAAATACTCCTTTTGCTTTTAATAGCGTTTTACTTTTAAAATCAGCACATTTTTAATGCCTTACTGAATTTTACCAGACTGAAAAAAATGGCTAAATTGCGGCCTAATTTCAAACTGGAAAACGATGGAAAAAACTGTAATCAACTTGCTGCGGCAGGCAGCGAAACAATACGGTGATACACCATATGTGAATCAAAAAGGTGACAATGGCTGGGATTCGAAAACCTTTGGACAGGTGCTTGAACAGGCTGAGTATTTTGCAGCTTCTCTGTTTACAAGTGGATTTAAACCTGATGACAGAATAGCCATGCTCGCAGAAGGTCGCAACGACTGGGTTATAACAGAATATGGGATACTTATGGCGGGATGTATTAATGTGCCACTCAGCATTAAACTACTTCCGGAAGAAATATTATTCAGGCTCAACCATGCACAGTGCAAGGCAATGATCGTTTCATCCAATACGATCGAAAAAGCGCTCCTTGCTATCCAAAAACTTGAAATCCCGGATTTCAAACTTATCTATATTGATGACGATATTGCACCGCATGGAACCTTGATTGAAAGCAGTAGCCTGAATATTGAGAACGACATCCTGTTGCTCAGAAATATGTATGCTGAAGGTGAGAGCGTTTTTGAAGATGTTAAGGAAAAGCTAGATCTCATCGATGCAGAGATCAAAGAAGATCAGGTTGTTACTATTTCATACACCTCAGGCACTACTGGAAACCCGAAAGGCATCATGCTGACGCATTTAAATTATTATGCCAACAGTACTGATGCCATGACTTATTTTCAGGTAAGCGAAGGCGACCGGCTCATGCTTATTTTGCCTCTCGACCATTCATTTGCCCACACTGTGGGTATTTATGCCAGTGTTGTCCGAGGGCTTTCGATATATTTTGTTGATGCAAGAGGAGGTGGCAAAAATACCTTAAGAAATATACCAATCAATCTGAAAGAAGCCAATCCGCATTTTATTCTGACAGTTCCTGCGCTAACAGGTAATTTCATGTTGAAAATGAAAGAAGGAGTTGCAGCTAAAGGTGGCTTGATTCAAAAATTGTTTGCTTCAGGACTTGAAGCTGGCATCGGGCTTTATGGTGATGGATTTCGAAAGCCTCCAAAAGTAAGTCTGCAAAAGAGAATGATTTATAAAATTGCTTACAACCTCATATTTAAAAAGTTTCAGAAAGTTTTTGGCGACAACATCCGCTATTGTGTCGGTGGTGGTGCCTTGCTCGATATTTCACAGCAACGTTTTTTTGCTGCCATTGGCGTTCCCGTATTTCAAGGATATGGCCTCACTGAAGCTACACCCATAATTTCTGCCAATACACCAGGCCGGCACAAGCTTGGAACTTCAGGGATGGTCTTGCCCGGCATCGAATGCAAAATATCTGACGAATCAGGCAATTCTTTGCCACAAGGCAGACAGGGGGAAATTGTAATTCGTGGCGAAAATGTAATGAAAGGCTATTACCTTAACCCTGAGGCTACTATGGCAACAATCCGCGATGGTTGGCTTTGGACAGGCGATCTCGGATATTTTGATGAAGATGGATTTTTGGTCGTAGTGGGCAGGCAAAAAGCTTTGCTCATTTCTGCCAACGGCGAAAAGTATTCTCCGGAAGGCATTGAAGAAGCAATTGTAAATTCATCTGACCTCATCGCACAAACAATGGTCTATAACGATATGCGTCCATATACTGTTGCCGTTATTACCCTAGATGAGCAAGCTGTATTGAAGAAAGTTAAAGAACACAATATCAAATCCGCTGATGATCTGATATCAGCCATTCAAAAATCATTGTATAGATTTAGGGAAATGGAAGCATACCGGAATCAGTTTCCAGAGATTTGGATTCCAAAAACTTTTGTTATTGCTGAAGAACTTTTTACCGAGCAAAATCAAATGATTAATTCAACAATGAAAATGGTCCGCCATAAAGTTTTGGAGAATTATAAAGACCTTGTTGAATCTATGTATCTTGATGAAGGGCTTCAACCGATGAACAATTTTAACCGGAATGCCGTAAAAAAACTCTTGTAAAGACAAGTTTTTTAAAATAAACCCAATTATTTTAATTTTTTATTTAAACTTAAGTACTTAAACTTGAGTCTGTTGTCTTTTGTTTAACATTTTTTGTTTAACTATTTTGCAAAAAGGCTTGACAAAATGAAATCTTTGTTTAATTTTGCCATGTAAACATTAAACAAAAAATAATCATGACAGCAATTGAATTTAACTATAAACTGACCGGACTTCAAAAATATCTTGAAGTATTTGCCAAACAATTAACCGGCAATGAAGATGATGCAAAAGATCTTTTGCAGGAGACTTTTCTGAAAGCTTTGATTTATCGTGAAAAGTTTGTCAACGAATCCAATCTAAAAGCATGGGTTTACACGATCATGAAGAATATCTTCATCAACAATTATCGCAGAAATAAGAAAACCAAAACTTTTATTGATCAGACTGATAATCTGTTTCATATCAACTCAGGTTCACATGACACCGAGTTCAATCCTGAGTCAATCATTGCCACAAAAGAACTTAAACAAGGAATAGAATCCCTTGATAAGGATTTTCGCCGTGCTTTTGATATGTACAACGAAGGCTACAAGTACAAGGAAATAGCCGATGATTTGAATCTGACAATTGGCACTGTTAAAAGTAGAATTTTCTACAGCAGAAAAAAACTGATGGAAAGCTTAAGCGAATACAACCCGGCATAAATTTTTTTGCCTATATGACTTATTGTATAATAAAAAAGTGTTAAAATTAAACAAAAAGTAATTATTTTCAAAAATTGAATAAGGGTGTTCTTTAACATAGCTGTCTTGAAAATACAAATGCTTTCTAAGTGACTTTCTGAAAGCTTCAAATAAAACTATTAATAAACTTTTTAAAAACTATTACAATGAAATCTTTAAAAATTTACACTTTCTTTCTATTAGCGTTTTTGTTTGCTACGGCAAGCCTGAATGCTCAAACTGCCCGTGTTCAGATAATTCACAATTCTGCCGATGCAGCTGCATCTGTGGTTGATGTATGGTTGAACAATACCAAGCTGATCGAGAACTTTGCTTTCAGAACAGCTACACCTTTTATAAGTGCACCTGCCGGTGTACTTCTTAACATTGGCATTGCGCCGCCAAACAGTACCAGTTGGACACAGTCCTTCAGAGTAAAGCAAGTTTCGCTGACTGAGAATCAAACCTATGTTATTGTTGCTGGAGGCATTATCAGCACATCCGGTTATAACCCTTCACCCACTTTCTTGGTAAGTGTTTATCCTATCGGCCGCGAGGTCGCCTCTCAGGCAGCAAACACTGATGTTCTGGTTGCACACGGCGCTACCGATGCTCCTACAGTTGACATTTATGAAACTGGTGTTGGCGCAGGTCAGATTGTAAACAATTTGATGTACGGTAATGTTGCAGGATATCTTGAATTGCCAACAGCGAATTACGTTCTCGAAGTAAGAGATGAAACCGGTACTGTAACCGTTGCTGCTTACTCAGCGCCTTTGGCTACGCTTGGTCTTCAGGGACAAGCATTGACAGTTTTGGCATCTGGATTTTTAAATCCATCCGCAAATAGCAATGGAGCGCCATTTGGTCTTTATGCTGCTTTACCTTCTGGTGGAGCGCTTGTTGAGCTACCTGCTTATACACCTTCAGCCCGCGTGCAAGTCATTCATAATTCTGCGGATGCCGCTGCTGAAGTAGTGGATGTTTGGCTTAACGACACAAAATTAATTGCTGATTTTGCTTTCCGCACGGCCACACCATTTATTGATGCACCTGCCGGAATAGAATTCACCATCGCAATTAAACCTCCCGGTAGCACAAGTCCGGCTAACCCAATCTGGTCGCAAAACTATACACTTATGGATGGTGGTTCTTACATTCTTGTTGCAAATGGATTGGTAAACAATCAAAACTATTTACCGTTTAAACCTTTCGATATCTATGTTTTGCCGACTGCTTTGGAATCAGCAACAGCAGGCAATGAAACTGCATTGGCTGTTTTCCATGGTTCAACAGACGCTCCAACAGTTGATATTGTTGAAGTTGGTGTGGGTGCCGGAACAATTGTTGATGATCTTTCTTACGGAAATTTTGTAGACTATTTGAATGTGATTACAGCTGATTATGTTGTAGAAGTAAGAGATGCAACCGGTACTGTAACAGTCGCTTCATATGCTGTTCCCCTCGCTACGTTTGGTCTACATGGACAAGCAGTAACAGTACTTGCTTCAGGATTTTTGAATCCTTCAGCAAATAACAATGGAGCTCCATTTGGTCTTTATGTTGCTTTAGCTTCTGGAGGAGATCTTATTGATTTACCTGTTTATAGTTACACGCCGACCGCCCGCGTGCAAGTAATTCACAATGCCGCCGATGCCGCTGCTGCTTCAGTAGATGTTTGGTTAAATGACACAAAAATAGTTGCTGACTTCGCTTTCCGCACAGCCACTCCATTTATTGACGCACCTGCAGGAGTAGAATTCACCATCGCAATTCAGCCTCCCGGAAGCACAAGTCCGGCTAACCCTATCTGGTCACAAAACTATACTCTAGCCGACGGAGGTAAATATATTCTTGTCGCAAATGGCTTGGTCGATAACCAGAATTACACACCATTTAAACCTTTTGATATCTATGTTTTGCCAACAGCCTTGGAGGCGGCGGCGAACAGCAATGAAACTGCTGTGGCCGTTTTCCATGGATCAACAGATGCTCCCACAGTAGATGTTGTTGAAACCGGTGTAGGTGCAGGAACAATTATTGACAATTTTGAATACGGAAATTTTGCAGGCTACCTGAATTTGCCGACAGCTAACTACGTTCTTGAAGTAAGAGATGAAACCGGAACTGTAACAGTTGCTTCCTATTCAGCGCCCTTGGCTACGCTTGGACTTCAGGGACAGGCATTGACAGTGCTTGCTTCAGGATTTTTGAATCCTTCTGCAAATAATAACGGTGCTCCTTTTGGCTTATTTGTTGCACTTGCTTCAGGTGGAGCGCTTGTTGAGTTACCTGTTTATACACCATCAGCCCGCGTGCAAGTCATTCACAATGCAGCTGACGCTGCCGCATCTTCGGTGGATGTTTGGTTAAACGATACAAAATTATTGGCTGACTTCGCATTTCGTACAGCCACTCCATTTATTGACGCACCTGCAGGAGTAGAATTCACCATCGCAATTCAGCCTCCCGGAAGCACAAGTCCGGCTAACCCTATCTGGTCACAAAACTACACCCTTGCTGATGGAGAAACCTATGTGCTCATTGCAAATGGTTTGGTAAATAGTCAGAATTACACACCTTTTAAGCCTTTTGATATTTATGTTTATCCAATGGGTCGTGAAGCAAGTGCATCTTCAAACCTGACTGATGTGTTGGTTTTTCATGGTTCAACAGATGCTCCAACTGTAGATGTTGTAGAAATCGGTGTAGGTGCTGGAACAATTATCGACAATTTTGAATATGGAAATTTCGCTGGTTATCTGAGTTTGACAACCACAGACTATTTATTGGCAATCAGAGATGAAACCGGTACAACCACAGTTGCGGCATTTGCTGCTCCACTTGGAACGCTTGGATTGGGTGGACAAGCTTTAACTGTAGTTGCTTCAGGTTTCTTAAACCCTGTTGAGAACAACAATGGTGAGCCTTTTGGTTTATATGCAGCTTTGGCAAGCGGTGGAGCACTTGTACAATTGCCAGTTGTTACCTCTGTTGAAGAACAAAATCAAATAGGTGCATTCAACCTCTATCCAAATCCAGCCACCTCAAAGGTGAATATTTTATTGGATATTTTATCCGACAGCGAAGTAACTGTCTCCATTTATAACATGATTGGCTCTATGGTAAAAAATGAGAATTTTGGTCGTTTGTCAAATGGAATGCAAAACAAATCAATTGATGTAACTGACTTGAGTGAAGGTATTTACCTTATGAAAGTAACAGCAAACAAATCACAGAAAACTCAAAAAGTGCTCATAAACAAATAGACTGCTTTTTGATCAGACTTAGACCGGTTCATTTTGAACCGGTTTTTTTTTGATCAAGAATTGTTGTTGAAAGACAAAGATTTATACCATTCTTATTTTTTTTTCATTACTCCTCATGTATCAATGAGTGCTCTTCAAGGAAACCCTGCAATAAGTTCAGTTGTAATTAATTCGCGTGGGGATCATGTTGTTTTACATATTCAAGCAGTTGTTTTGCAACATCAGTCACAAGCACAATCTGACTGTAATCAATATGTACGCCGTTGAAATACTGCATAATCAGGGAGTCGCCCTGAGATGTTTCCGGCAGGATGCCAGTGAAAATGAACCCCATTGTTTCGAGTTGAGAAACGACCGAAGGCGTCATCGGATCTCTCATGCTCAGATACATTTCAATTACCTGAATCTCGTCAGCAAATATTTTTCGCATTTCATTGCGTAAAACCTGTATAGTGTCCTGACCATATTCAGTGATGCTGATTTCGGCCAGCGACCGGAGAGAATGGATTTTTACTTCCATAACGCATTGCTCATTGGATGTTTCCGGATTTTCGTTGCTGATAAATTCAACTTTATCACCAATATTATTGTACAACAATCCGATCATTTCCTGATGTTTCGAGGGTGCGTAAATCTGTCTTTTAACGGGAGATTCAAGATATTTAAATCCCAGTACATCAGAATTTCTTTGCTTCAGGGTGTCTGCAATGCCTTTAAAAGACAGTGTTTTAGGAGAGTGTGCCAAAAGCAATCCGCAGTCTTTGTAGCCTAACTTAATGCAGAATTTCTGCGTGTAAGGATGTGCTGTAACTTCTTTCACCTGCAAGCCTCTGAGGCCTGTTTTGCGTGCTTCCATCTCAAGAAATTCACCAAGCTGACGGGCAAAACCTTGTCCGCGAAACTTCTTTTTTGTTACTGCAATACCTACTTCTGCGGGTAAATTGTCATAAAAAATAAGTGCAAAATGACCGCCCATCTCTCCTTCATCAGTCACTGCAACAGCCGAGCGAAGTTTGCCCTCCTGATTCATAGCGGCAACACGTTCGGGGAAATAAATGTTTTCGTTGGCGTAGGAATATCCATAGCAGTCGTAAACGCATCGGCATATTTCGAGTGCTTCACCAGTCTCCATCAATCGGATATTAAAATCAATCTGCTCAACCGGAAGTCCGGGTTGTGGTGGCGCAACGATTTCAGGTTCAACTGTTTCTGAGTATTCTTCAGCGATATTGGGCGTATTAAAGTATTTTATCAGAACAACTTCTTTGCCTTTGATACCAAGATTGTTGAAACGATATTCATCCATTGTTTTGCTGATAAGAAACGAACCAAGTCCACTTAAATCCTGTTTCAGTAAATCTGCGGAAGGGTCATAAAGGGGAGCAATTTCAGGATCGTAAGGAAGTCCCATGTCGTGAATATGAATTTCAATACTATTCAGATTTTTCAGAAAGTGGATGTCGTATTCGGCATCCTCCTCCTGCAAAAATGAATTGTTGATTACGTTCATACATGCCTCTTCAACTGCAAGTTGAATTTTGGTACATTCTTCAGCGGAGAAACCCGAAATTTCAGCAATCTTTGAAGCATAGCTGATTGCGGCAGGGATGAGATGTTGATCATTGGACAGCCTGATCAATCCCATTTCTTTTGTTACTATCATATGCATTTTGTTTTTTGGTTTGTTGCACCGCCCTGAAACAAAATTTTAGATCCTGAACCCTGATGTCAGGAAAGTGCGTTTTAATTCTTAATGCAATTTTAAGGAATTTTAAAGTGCAAAATCTGAATTTTCAAATATTAGTTTTAGCCTGAATATAAGCGTAAAGCGTTTAATTGCCGAAAGTGAGTTTGCGGGAAAAACCTAATTTGAAGCACTTTAAGAACGCAAAGTCTTTTGAATAAGTTTTATCATTAACCTGAAAGATGTTCAAGGATTTAAGAGACCTGTTTTCTCAAACCTTTGTACAATTTTCATCGGAATGGCAAAAAGGTGATTTATGAGCTGTTATACTCTCACAACCTATAACAGTGCTGTCTGAATTGTTTATTTTTAATCTATTCAACATACTGCCTTATTAAGGACAATAGTCTTTCTTTTTTGAAAGGCTTCGCTATATACTCGTTGCATCCCGCAGCAAGTAGTTTATATTCGTCTCCTGTCTGGGCATGAGCAGTAGTTGCGATAATGGGCAATTCAGGCCTGAATACGCGAATCTGTTTTGTGGCTTCATCACCATTCATCAGCGGCATTTTGATATCCATTAAAACGATTGATATATCAGGGTTTTGCCTGCAGAAATCTACAGCCTCCTTCCCATTGGCAGCGTGAATATGGTTATAACCTGATTTTCCAATTACGATTGCCAGATAGTCATAATTTGACTCATCATCTTCAGCAATTAGAATGAGCGGCTTTTTAGTGTTTTTTGGTTTAGTTGTGTCTGCTGCACCTGATGAAATGGACTTGCCGGAATTTTTCAGGGGGATTGTGAATGAAAATACTGATCCTTTTCCTTTTTCTGAAGCCACAGCAATCTCACCACCAAGCAATGTAACCAATCCCTTTGCGATAGTTAAGCCCAGGCCGCTACCTTCGTAGCCGCGTGTTATGGCAGTATCTGCCTGCTTGAATACTTCAAAAATCAAATCCTGCTTACCTTCCTCTATTCCACTGCCGGTGTCCTTTACAAAGAACGACAAATGTTCTGTTTTGATTTGACAACCACATATGATGCTCCCTTCTTTTGTGAACTTAATGGCGTTGTCAAGCAGTTTATCAAGTATTTTCTGAATAAATTCAGGGTCGGAATTAACGGTTAAGCCTGCGGCTTCTTTTGGTATTTCAAGTTTGAATTCTATGTTTTTATCTGCACACAACTTTTTAGTTTTCTCTGTTATCTTCCTAAAAGCAGTTTCCAATGGAAAATCTTTTTTGTTTACCTCCAAGGTATTAGAAACCAGCATGGCCATATCCATATAATCAGTAACCGTGTTCATCAAGCGGTTACCTGATTTTTCTACATGTTCAAAAAATCCTCTGCGCTCTTCTTCAGAAAGATCCGGTTCAATCAGGAATTGTCCGAATCCCAAAATGCCATTTAGCGGGGTTCTTATTTCATGCGAAATATTGTTGATAAAAGCCGTTTTCAGCTTGTCGCTTTCTTCGGCTTTTTTCCTTGCCTGAACCAAATCTTCAATGTATTTAATCCGTTCGATAAAACTGCCAATGGAATGGGCTATAATCTCCATGATCGATTTGTCAGTTTCTGTGTATGATTCCAAATTTTGATAATCCTGAATGGCTATTACCCCGTTTGGTTTGCTGCCTTCAGTGGTTTTAAAAGGCACCCCCAGCCAAACCGATAATTGATCGCCATACTCTTTTGTGCTGCCATCTTTCTCAACTGCATGTTGGTTTTCAGGGGTAACAATAAGTGATTGATTTGTTTTAAGCACATGGTCTGTATAGCTGTTCCTAAAATCATAAGCCTTGTTCAGTTCCAAATTATCATACTCATCCACATGATAAGGGAAGGAAAATGTATGGTCTGTTTCATTGTACAGGGCAACATAAAAATTATCGGCAAGGATAATTTGCTTGATTTTTTGATGCACTTCTTGAAGAAAGTCAAAAAGAGTAATATGCTTTGTTGATAAATGTGAAATTTCAAGCACTAATTTGTGTGCGAGCTCCAACCTTTTCCGTTCTGTGATATCCTCTTTTACGGCCACAAAATTGATGACCTCCTGCTTTTCATTGAATATGGGCGAAATAGATGCAGATTCCCAGTACAGTTTGCCGTTTTTCTTTTTATTGTGAAATTCCCCGGTCCATTCCCTGCCCGATAAAATTTCAGACCAAAGTTGCTTGTATTCTTCTTTTGGTTTTTCGCCTGAATTAAATATCCGGGGGTTTTTGCCGATTAGTTCTTCTTTTGTATAACCGGTAATTGCCAATGTTTTAGGATTTACGTATTCTATAGTTCCATCTAAACCCGTAACAATAACTGAAGAGGGGCTCTGTTCAACAATACGTGATAATTTACGAAGCTCATTTTCAGTTACTTTTCGCGCGGTGATATCCTGAACCAGAACTGCAATGTTTTCAGCCATCGGTACGGCAACGATGCGAAACCACTTTTGTTTTTGCATTGATTCGCCGGCGTAACCTTCTTCTAATGTTATGGACATACCGGATTCTGCTACCTGTTGATATGCCTTAAAAAATTGCGTGTCACGGTGTCCGGGAAACAAATCCAGTAGTCTTTGCCCCACCACCTTTTGAGGGTCAGTCCCGTTCAACCTTGCAATTGCCTCATTTTCGTATATCCAGGTAAAATCAATCACGCGATTCTGAGCATCGCGTACAGGTTGAAGAATCGTAAATCCATCGGGTGACATATCCTGGGCAATACGGAACCGCTCATCACTCTTCCGGAGTTCTTTTTCAACTTTCTTATTCTCGGTGATATTAAGCGCGAATTCGATTGCGCCTATAATGATCCCCTCAGCATCCCGCACGGGCGTTGCCTGCGACAACCAGTATCCCTGGGCTTCAGGCCAATGTTCCTGGTTTTCAGGGGTTAATTCATGTGAAGCATCTACACCGGTTTCTATTGCTGTTAATACTGGACAACTTTGGCAGGGTTTTGATAGATTCCAAACCTGATAGCACTTTCTCCCCTTAATTTCTTCAAGGCTTAATCCTGTGGCTTTTTCGTAAGCTTTATTCGCCCATACCATGTTTAAATCTTTGTCGTGATAAGCAGTGATCACCGGAGAATTAGCAGTGATGTGGGCCAGGAATCTGATATGCTCTTCTGCTTGCTTGCGTTCGGTGATATCCGCTGCTGTTATCAAACAATGTTTATCATCGTCGGCAACAGTGCCGCTTAAAAGGGCATAAGTAGTGCTGTCACTACCGGTCGCGAAGGCAACTTCGCAGCTTGCAGGGCTTTTGCCCATAAGTACTTGTAAAAAGAAATCATCGAAAACAGCTCTTGTGTTGCTGCTGATAAATATAGCAAGTCTGCTGTTAACCAGTTTACTGCGCTCTTTACCCAGCATTTTGGCACCTGCCAGATTAAGGTCTGATATATTGCCTTCGGGTGTAAGATTAAAATAGGCCGTAGGTGCAAAATCAAACAGGCTGGTAAATTTATCTTCTGCCCGTTCTGCCTTTTCCCTTGCTATTACAAGCTCTTTGTTTTGCAATTCCAGTTCTATCTGGTGAACCTGTAGCTCATGAATCAGTTTCAGCATGTCGGGTTCAGTCGCAGGTGTGGAGACGTTGCGCGCAACGTCTGCACGCAATTTCAATTGCTCCTCAGCCTTTTGGCGCATGATGGCAGCTTCTTCCGGATTAATATTATGTTTTTTAAAATTTTTCATGCTAATATTTTTTTGCACGCATATTCCGCTGATTTCCAAATGCGGATTTATGCTGATTAAAAATCTGTATCAAGGATCAAAATTTAAAAGGATGACACCTTATAAACAAAGAACTGATCGTATGTTGTGATGTCATAAATATATTAAAACCTTGTTTATCAATTTTTAAGATGAAAGTTCAACCCAACATCTTTTGATTTGATTCCTACGGTACTGACCACTAAATTAGTCAAAATTTGCTCTTATAGTGAAAAACACGAAAAAGAGTTAAAATTTGCTTGTGAGCGATTTACAAATAACAAAATTCCAGAGTTATATGATTTGGAAATCTTGTCCATATATTTATACCCATTTGAAGCCTGTTAAGAACGCAAAGTCTTTTGAATAAGTTTTATCATTAACCTGAAAGAAGTGTCTGGAAAAGCAATTTGATTTACAGTTCCTGTGACATACAAATCCTTTTCAGGGCTATGAAAAGCCAATGCGCCGGAGAGCCCCGCATGCCCGATAAGCTCCGGTATGCTTCCCAGTGGATTGAATATCCAAAGGAGTGTAAATTTGTGTATGCCTGTGCCCGACTGCATTGGGAAGAAGATTCTGTTCCAGGTTTTAAGGTCTTCAAAATAGGACTTTGGAAAATATTTACCATTAAAGAATGCCTCCAGAAACATCATCATTTCGGCTGCTGTTGAAACAAGGCCACCATCGGATGTAAATGAAGTCATTATTCTGGGGACAAATAGTTGCTTGTCTTTAAAATAAAGGTTGGCAGGCCTGTTGTCTGTGATGTCACTGTATAAATAAGTTTTCGACATGCCCAATGGGTCGAAAAGCAATTCTTTGAAATTTTCTGAAATGGATTTTTTGGTTATTACCTCAATAATTCTGCCTAGCAATTGAAAGTTGGAATCGGAATAATAGGCTTTGCCTTTGGTGCCCGGGATAAACAAAGGCTTCAGTTTTTTGGTGTGTTCAATGATTTTCTTAAAAGAGAAATACTGATCATTTCCATTCAGAATATCTTTTTCGAGGCTATTACCCAAATGATCTTTTTGTTGAAAGTAATCCGGCAGACCTGAGGTATGAGAAAGAAGATGTCTGATTATTAATTCTTTGGAATAGTCTGTTCCGTTTATGACAATCAGTCCATCCAGAATGTCATCTTCAAGGAAATCTGAAATTTTATTTTCAAGGTCTAGGAAGCCTTTTGATTTGAGGTGCAGAATAATGGCAGTGACATACAATTTGGAGGTGCTTGCGATAAAAAACTGGCTGTCGGGATTTAGGTTTCCGCTTGCACCCAACCAGTGTTCGTTTTTGTATTTAACACAGAATGAGGTGCCAAAGACTTTTTTGTTGTCAACTGCTTTATCTAAAATTTCCTGAAGTTTTGCTGCTTTTTCTTCCATACCCCAATAGCCTTATTGAAGATGTTTTTATAAAAGATTAGTTATTGGTCATATTTGTGTTTACCTGTTGTCCATCCGTGAAGGCCTAAATGTTTTTCGCCTGATTCGATGGCGCCTGCTTCAATTTCGGTACCCATTGAATCGTTCCACCTGTTCAAAAAACCAAAAAGTGCAATCACACCAAGTATTTCAACAATTTCACCCTCATTCCAATGCAGTCTCAGATTTTCGGCGATAGCATCATCCACAGTATTTGGGATTGTCGAACTTGCAAAAGCAAATTCCAGCGCTGCCCTTTCGGCTTCACTGAAGGCCTTATGGGTTTTAAACTCCCAGATATTTTCCATTTTTTCTGCATCGGCACCGTACCTTTCGGCAGCTCTGATTGTATGTGCCTGACAATACCGGCAACCTGCAACATTACTGCTTACATAGCCGATCAATCTTTTCAGCGCGCTTGTTACGCGTCCCTTATTTTCCATAACTGCCTTGTTCAAAGCGATAAAGGCATAGGCTATCTGGGGACGGTGGTACATCGTTTTAACGCTGTTCGGGCAAAAACCCAAGGTCTCATTAAAAAAGAGAATGAAGTTTTGAAAATCTTTATCTTCAGTTTCGGTAACAGGCGTTACCAACGGACTTTTCATAGTATCAGTTTTTTAGTTGCAAAAGTATTTTTTTAGTTAGTTTTTGTTTAAAGTTCCCTTCTAAATTTCAGTTATTCTGACTTTTTTATTTTTCAATTTTGTGTTGTCAAGTGTTTGAATCAGATTTCCTGCCTTTGAAACATCGACCGAAACAAAAGCACAGTCAAGTTTAATTTCGATCGTTCCCAGTTCTTCTTTGCCAAGCAGGCCTTGCTTGAAGAAAAGACCTGCAATATCGCTTTTCGAAATTTTATCTTGTCTGCCGCCGGAAATGAAAAGTGTTGTCCACTTGGAAGCTGGTGGTACCGGTGCATTTTTAAGCTTTTCGATGGTTGAATTTTCTATGAAATAGGGGAGGTTCTCCTTTTCATATTTGATCACATAGGCAGTGCCGTCACTGAACATGCGCGCTGTGCGGCCGTTTCTGTGGATAAACTCATGACTTCTGTTGGGAAGCTGATAATGGATAATGAATTTTATCTCAGGTATATCGAGTCCGCGCGAAGCAAGGTCTGTTGCAATGATGATGGTATGCGTGCCATTGCGGAATTTTATAAGTGCTCTTTCTCTGTCTTTTTGTTCCATGCCTCCAAAAAAACAGCCATGACTGATATTGTTTTCGCTAAGATAATCGCTTACTTCCTGAATGGTATCTTTGAAATTGCAGAAAATAATCCCCTGATGATTTCCTATATGACTGATCAGTTTTACAAGTGTTTCCAGTTTGTTTTTTGTCGGAGAGACGATGGTTTTAACTGTAAGCTGTGTTGGTTCGCCTTTTAGGTAATCCACGATTTTAGGATTTTCCAGTCCAACAAAAGCGGGAACCTGAACCTCAAAAGTAGCTGATGTGAGCAAACGTTTTTTCACTGAAGGCAATGCTTCAACGATTTCTTTCATTTCGACTTCGAACCCAACTTCGAGCGATTTATCGAACTCGTCCAGAACGAGCCTGCTGATTTTATGTGTTGGAAAGGTGTCATTGCGCAAATGATCTGCAATTCTGCCTGGCGTGCCTATGAGAATTGCAGGCCGGTGTTTGAGTTCAGCCTTGTCCTTTGAAGAAGCCCTTCCGCCATACACGGCATTTGCTTTGAAACCTGTGCCCATTTCGCGCGTAACCTGCTCAATCTGAATGGCAAGTTCCCGCGAGGGTACAACAATGAGCACCTGAACTTCGGTGCATTCCCGGTCAAGTTCAGAGACTATCGGTAATAAATATGCGAGTGTTTTGCCTGTTCCGGTTGGAGAAAGCAATACAACATCGGCGTTCGAATGAATGGCTGAACGGGCTTCCAGCTGCATATCATTGAGTTTTTCAATGCTTAGCTTTTCCAGAATGCCTTTTTGGTTTTTGATGCTACTTGTCATGCTGCAAAAGTACGGCTATTTCCTGTGAATCAATTCATCTGAATTTTGCTGGAAAGCAATCGGTTTTGTGAAATTTTTATGGTTTTGAACCTTGCTTTTGAAGACATGATTTGGTGCTTCGACCTGCATGAAAAGAATAAAAATTTAGTTCATTTATGTCTTTTGTTTAATAAATGAAGACAGCTGAAAGTTTTCGTTAGAAAATTTTATAGCGCTCTGAATTATCCTTTTATCTTTACATTCCATTTTTTACACAATGCTAAAACTAATTCAAAATGACAGGAAACTATTTTTTAATCATTCTGACCGCTATGCTTAGCCTGAACATTGCCGGTGATCATCCGACCGCTAAAAAAGAAAATCCAATCATTTACCCGGTTTATGACGGAGAAGATCTAGGGGTTCATTACACTGCGCAAAAAACCAGTTTTCGTGTCTGGTCGCCAGCTGCGGAAAGCGTAACACTCAGAATTTTTAATGAAGGACATGGAGGTGAGGTGCTTGATGTGTATCAAATGGAAAAGGATATCAAAGGCACATGGCTCTTCGAACTCAATGGCGATTGGAAAAATAAATATTACACCTATCAGGCAAAAATCGGCAATAAACTAATGCTGGAAGTGCCGGATCCTTATGCCAAAGCTGTTGGAGTGAACGGCGACAGAGGTATGATCGTTGATTTATCTGAAACAAATCCCCCAGATTGGGAAAATGCTGACAGGCCACCACTCAAAAGCTTTGCAGATATTGTTCTTTGGGAAATTCATGTGAGAGATTTTTCAGTCCATCCGAGCGCAGGGATTCAGCATAAAGGGAAGTTTCTGGCTTTTACAGAAGAAGGAACACGCAGTCCGGAAGGCCAAAAGACTGGTATAGATCACCTTGTGGAGCTGGGAATAACCCATATACACCTGCTCCCGGTTTTTGATTTTGCAACAATTGATGAAAGCCGTCTCGAAAAAAACCAGTTTAACTGGGGTTATGATCCAAAGAATTTCAATGTGCCCGAGGGTTCGTATTCAACCGACCCTTACGACGGAAACGTCCGTATTTCTGAGTTCAAACAGATGGTTCAGGCACTACACAAAAATGGCATAAGAGTAATCATGGATGTGGTTTACAATCACATGTTTGATGCAGGAAAGTCATCATTTGAGAATCTCGTTCCGGGCTATTATTTCAGAATGAGACCGGATGGAACTTTCAGCGATGGCTCTGCCTGTGGCAACGAAACAGCTTCGGAAAAGCCTATGATGCGCAAATTTATGCTGGAGTCGCTGAAATACTGGGTTCAGGAATATCGGATTGATGGTTTCAGGTTCGACCTGATGGGACTTCACGACATTGAAACAATGAACCTTATAAGGAAAGAACTGCACGCCATTGATTCAACAATCTTTCTCTATGGTGAAGGCTGGACTGCCGCTGATAGTCCTTTGCCGGAGAAAGACAGGGCGCTGAAATCGCATGCAAGCCGCCTGAATGGTGTAGCCGTTTTCAGCGATGATATCAGAGATGGTATCAGAGGACCATGGTGGGACAACAAAGGTTCCGGTTTCATGGCAGGAAAAAAAGACCTTGAAGAGAGTATTAAATTCGGTGTTGTGGCTTCAACAATGCATCTGCAGATTGATTACAAAAAAGTGAATTATTCCACAGCACCTTATGCCGCTAATCCTTTGCAAACAATCACTTACGTTACTTGTCACGACAACCCGTGTCTGTGGGATAAGATTGTAAACACCTGCATTGGTTGCAGTAAAACAGATAAACTTGACCTTCAGAAATTTGCCAATGCCATCGTGCTTACATCTCAGGGTGTGCCGCTTTTGCATGCCGGAGAAGAACTTGTCAGGACAAAATTCAATGAGCACAACAGTTACAACCTGCCTGACTCAATCAATCAGCTTGTTTGGCACAACAAGCATTTGTATTACGATGTATTTGATTATTACAGAAAGCTGATTCAGTTGCGTAAAAATCATCCGGCATTTCGGATGCCCTCAACACAAATGATTCAGAATCATCTGCAATTCTTTGAAACAGATAAATCTCTTTTGGTTGGTTTTCAGATTTCCGGCAATGCCAATGGCGACACGTGGAAAGAAATCATTGTATTTTATAACGCAGATTCTTTGGATACCGAGGTTGAATTGCCCGAAGGTGAATGGGTGATTGTCGCTTCAAAATATTCCATCGAAGAAAAGGGCTCAACAGTGAAAGGCTTTAACAGCCTGCAAAGAGGAAAAACAACTGTGCCGAAAAGGTCGATATTAGTTTTGGTGGATAAAGAAAGTGTTTAAATAATTAATCAGTTTTTCGCTTTTTTTTGAAACTGTTTCTGTAAAGATTTTTTTTCGGATTCCTTTTTACATTTTCTTAGCTTATGTCTTTTCAATATCTTTGAATGGTTTTCACGTTAACTTCTTTTTGATCTTTTAAAACAAACAATTATGCATTCAAATTGCTTTAAATCAGTCGGAAAAGTGTTTCTTCTGGTCATGTTTTCTTTGTACTTTAGGTCTTATGCACAGGATTTTCAGCTCAGTTCACCTGATGGTAAGCTCAGTTTAGTTGTTAAACATGAAAATGGTTTTGACTGGCAATTGCTGATGGAAGCGGAGGAAGTAATCAGTAGTGCAGCTGTTACAATGCAAATGGATGACGGGCGCACAGCTGGATCCGGGACAATTACAGGCCAAAAAACTTTTGAAGTACAGGAAATTATCCGGCCGGAAATACCTTATAAAAGTGCTGTGATCAATGATTATTATAATGCACTTGAGTTGCAAACGGGCGACGGTTTTGAAATTCAGTTCAGGCTTTTTAATGATGGATTGGCCTATCGTTTCATTGATTTCCTTGATGTTTCAAAAGCGGTTAAAAACGAAATACTTCAACTGACATTTCCGGATGGCACAAAGACATATTTTCCACAAGAGGAATCCATGTATTCTCACAACGAACGAATCTATCAGCACCTCGACATAAAACAAATTGAAAAAGGTAGTTTCTGCAGTCTGCCGGTGATGTTTGAAACTTTGAAGGGCGCAAAAGTTGTGTTCACTGAGACTGCTTTGCATGATTATCCAAATATGTTTATGGAAGTGAATGAGACAAAACAGCTGCAGGCGGTTTTTCCACATTTTGTCTTAAAGGCTCTGCCTGATACAGTTAAAGGTTCAGACAGAAATGAAATTATTGCCGAAACTGCAGACTATATAGCTACTGTAAATGGTTCTGCTGAATATCCGTGGAGGGTGTTTATTGTTGGTAGTGATGACAAAGTGCTGATTGAAAGTAATTTATCTTATCAATTAGCAAGACCTAATGTGCTGAAGGATGTCTCATGGATCAAAACAGGTAAAGTGGCATGGGATTGGTATAACGACAACAATATCTATGGTGTTGACTTTCCTTCGGGTTTGAATACCGAAACTTACAGATATTATATTGATTTCGCGGCTGCCAACGGCATTGAATATGTTATTCTGGATGAAGGCTGGACAAAAAGTACAACAGAAATTCTTGACTTCAATCCGGAAATGGATGTGAAGAACCTTATCGGTTATGCTGAGGAGAAGGGCGTTGGGATTATATTGTGGGTTTTATGGAAACCGTTGAATGAGAACATGACAGAAATTTTATCGACCTATAAATCCTGGGGTGCGAAAGGTATTAAAGTTGATTTTATGCAGCGATCAGATCAGGGGATGGTAAATTCATACGAAGCTATTGCAAAGGAAGCAGCGAAATTTGAGCTTCTGGTCAATTTTCATGGTGCCTTCAAGCCTTCAGGCTTGCATAGAACCTATCCAAATGTGCTTAATTATGAAGGGGTTAAAGGTGCAGAAAATAATAAATGGTCCGACCAGATCACGCCTGCTCACAACCTGACAATTCCATTCATACGAATGGCTGCCGGGCCAATGGATTATACGCCCGGCTCGATGATAAACGCAGGAAAAAGCGATTATGCTGTCAGCTGGAGTCGTCCGATGAGTCAGGGAACCCGCTGCCATCAGTTTGCTATGTATATCGTTTACGAAGCACCGCTGCAAATGCTTTGCGAATCTCCTTCAAACTACCTGAAAGAACAGGAAAGTGTAGATTTTATCACGCAGATTCCAGTTGTATGGGATGAAATCAAAGTGCTTGAAGCAAAAATCGGAGAATATCTTGTTTTGGCACGTCGCAAGGGATCAGATTGGTATATCGGTGCTATGACTGACTGGTCATCCCGCAGTTTTGAAATTGATCTGGATTTCATTTCCGGCAATTATGATGCAACAATTATGCAGGATGGTATCAATGCCAACCGGCATGCACAGGATTATAAACTGTTGAAAAGGTCATTGACCAAAGACGATAAGCTTTTGATAGATATGAAATCTGGTGGAGGTTTTGCAGCGATTTTGAAAGCATCAAACTAATTCTGTCCTGTAATCAGAGGGTCTCTGGAATTTTCTTCCATGATTTTATAACGCCAAGTAATCTTAACAAAGGATTGATTCAAAGCTACTTATATAATATTTTTATTTTAGTTAAGACGCCGGAGTGGTCTGATACTTTTCCAATAATACCTGGAGTGAAAATAATTTGTGAATCCAAAATGATCAAATGTGGATTTACTTTATTAAAAATATAATCAATTCTGCCGGGCAGATTGCCGCCAATGGTATTGTATATTGCTTGCGCCGGTTTGTTGTTGGCATCGGGATATATTGCCAAAAAACTATCTTGAAATATGTCGTCCCTTACCATTCTGAAATAGCCTTCACTCCACGGAAAATCACTTGTTGGATTAACATTGAAATCCCCGCAAACAATTGAAAATACTGGATTTCCAATCACTTCCTTTTCATCTGCCATAGCTTTGATTTTGTCGATCTGCCGGTTTTGTTCGACATCATTTAACGAAGTCCTCCAATGCGTATGTGCTGAGAATATATGCATATTTCCTTCCGGAATCTGATAGGCAGCATAGATTACCGTGCGTGAACTAATCGTGTTTGTTCCGGTAGCTGTAGAAACATAACGGTCATCATGGTCGATAAGGGGAAACTTAGACATCACTGCAACTCCTTCTTCCCAAACTTCCCAGCCATAGTGCGACCATGCCCACACATAACTGTAATCAATATTGTATTTCTTTCTCAGACGCCGGCTGATTTCCAGCGCCATATTATCCTCCCTGATAATACCTTCAAAGACAGGGGCTGTTTTATGCTGAGCGCACTCCTGAAAAGCAATGAAATCGATGTCCATCAAACCAATGACATCTGTTAGCAGATTAAATTTTTCATTTTGCTGACTCTCCTGATAGGTGTGAAGATTTATTGTAAGGACAAGGTATTCGCCTGCTTCTTTTTTAAACAGGGTCTGCTTAACACCCGCGAGTGATGTTTCCTTGAAATCAACAACTACATTAAGAATGAAGGATGTGCTATCGCCGGCGTCGTCGGTGGCAGTCACAATTATTTCGTATGTTGAAGGATTGAGGTAGGTATGATTGAATAAAAGCTGTAAAAAATCATTATTTGAGAATCTGTTCACCTTATTGTCTCCCCAGTTTATAGAAATATCAGTTACAACACCATCATTATCAGTGCTGCTTCCCGATAATTGAAGTTCCAATCCGTTTGTTGTAAAACTGAGGTTCAGATTGGGTTTTTGATTCGGCTGGTCTTGCGTTTTTGAACAACCAAAAAGAAATAGAATCAGAAAAAAAGTGAGATACTTCATAGATCAGCAACATTAAGTAACGGCTAAATTAGCAATAGCTGCTGGAATTATTGCATTTTTAAACCTCAGGCAAAATTTACTTTGAAATTGAATGCAATTTTAGAAAAGTATAGATAGCTATCTGGCGCAATTTATACAATACAAGCTCTCTGGTCTGAACAAAACCCTGCCCAGCGGAATTTGTTTTTTGCACTTGATGCACTTGCCGAAATCCCCGGTGCCATACATCGAAAACACTCTTTTCAGGCCAATGAGTTTGGATTCTGCTTGTCGTAAACTTGCCTCAATCACACTCTTGTTGTTAATGGCATCCATGCGCGAAACTCTGCCAATAGCGCAATCAGGCTCAATGGGTTGCGTTTGTTCCAGGTATTCTTCAATGAGCTTTTCGGTTTTAGAAATCTCTGATAGAATCTTTTGTTTTACATCTTCATTTTCCATAAACCAAAGCTACAATTTTTAATCGCTTTCTTACTGCCAATAAAAAATCTCAGGAATCCTGTGAATTTGACTTTCGGAGATCTCTATTTCAGCCTTTTTTTGCAGGCAACGATTTTCAGTAAATCCGGAAGTTGTTCTTCACTTTCAATCATTAATGTAAGTGGAATAAGTTTACCAATGGACTTGCTTTGACCAAAATCCTTTTTTATTTGATCGCTGATATCCTGCGTTTCGATTTCTCCTTTGGTTTTTTCAGTAAAATAGAAACTCACTTTGAAATGCTTATCCCAGACAGAAAGCCAGAAAATGGTTTTCTTTTTGAAAGAAACCTTGCACAGCCATGCTTTCCCATCTTTATAGTAATTCCATTCAACAACCAAATCAAAATCCGCTGAAGTAACCGCTTCTAGCATTGCCTCGTATACAGAATAAACTGGTCCCAGCGACTCGGATAAAACTTCTGCTGTCGGAGGGGTTTGCTGATCTCTTAAAAGTATGGTTTCCATCGTTTTAAATTAATTGAACAATAGTAAAGATATTTTTTTTAAGGCTTTATTTTATAAATTTTGCGTTAAGGACATTGCCGTTTGCATTTACACTGACTAAATATACGCCTCCGGGATAGTTGCTTGTTGGTAAAACAATAAAATCAGATGAAGAAGCAAGTTCATGATTAAAGGAATCGAGCTTTTTTCCGGAAATATCAAAAATCTGTACCAACACCCTTTGTGGTTTTTCTGTCTGAAGAGTTAAGATCCTTTGTCCATCTGCTGCGTAAAGGATTTTCAGTTGATTTTTATCATTAGAATTGGTCGGAATGCTGTTGACAAGTCCAAGTTTTTGTCGCAGCAAATCAGTAAATTTTTCGGGTGTTACAAACTCAATCTGTGAGCCCATCGTTGGATGGTTTAATACTGTTTCCATGATAGTTTTCAGCCGTGGAAGTGTAACATCAGCCGGATTTGAAGCCCCGACTGCAGTGCCGTCCTGCCTAAACCTTTGATAACCTGCGAGTAAAAAGCTGGGTCGTGGTTTATAAAGCAACTTACTTATAATACGGTCTGAGGCAGTATTAAGATCCCGTACATCACCGTAAAAAGTGCCGTCATTAACGTGGTTAAAAAGCAAGCCGCCAAAGTTTGTATAAGGCTGCTGCGTTTGTAAAGATGGATCAAATACAAAAGTTAAATCTGTGTTAGTTGCCGCCGTAAAATCACCCAGTTTATTAAAATTGTAGTTGTTTGATATTTCAATACCTCTGTACATTGATACACCAGCACCATTGTAATGTTTATAGGCATGGACAGTACTGATGTTAAATTTTTCCATCAGCGCAGATGTCTTTTCTGTTGCGTCAGGGAGGCTGGCAGCCGGAAACACATCAGGATAGGCAAAGCCTAGCGGGGTTGTAACGGATATAAAACCATCGTTAGGTGTTGCAGTACTGTAATAGTACTTACCGATAAAAGGAAATTTATCAAGCATATAAAGGTTAAAACCCCAGGCAAGAGGGATTTCTCCGCGCGTAGCCGAATGCCATGCACCGGCCTGAAATCCTGCAACCCAATTGCCGGCATCACCTTCTGAACCAATAAAGACTACATAGTGTTTTTCTTCGAGCAGTTGTGAGCCTGATTCCACAAAGGCGGGCCGTTCATATTCAAAATCCGGATCAACGGGAAAAATGTGGTGCCAGGAAAGATTTCCAAGTAATGTTTCGTGAAAACTGCCGCCCCATGCAGAAACCCATTGCGTAAGGCCTTCAGGGCGCATCCAGCCAAAACCATGAAAAATTTCGTTCGGATAACTTGTTTTAAGGTATTGCATCACGCGTTCAATCTTTTCAGCTTTTTCATCTGATAGGGAATAGAAATTTAACGACTCTGTTCCAGCAAGATTCATTTGAAACATCCGCTGACTAACAGCCCAGTCTGTAATTTCCCGAAGATAGAAATTTCGTGGGTTGCAGTGCTCCAAAAGGTTGTCGAGCGACCAATCCAATAACAAAAAATAACGCTGCTCCTGTGTTAGTTCAGTATTATTCCAAGGATGCATTGCAGATTCAAGATGTGCAGAAACCTTAATCGAATCCTGTCCGTGAAAATGGTCAGCAACCCAAACGCTGTCGGGTCTTTGAATATTTATGGCTGTATTGGTGTAAGGTAAAGGAATACAATTGGTGAGTCCACCGATCATTGCAGCTACTTCTGCCTGCCAGCGAAAATTCTGACCCGAAAAATTGCCATAAGTCAGCGCAGGGTCATAAGTGATTGCTCCGTTTAAAAATGAACTGAAATGCTGAACAAGTTGATTGATATCGGTTATTGTGCTGAAGTTCACGCCTCCTTCGGCAGCATAGATATCCCGCCATTTTTCATCTGTTTGGTTGTAGCTCCAGGTTTCATAAACATTCAAAAGATAAAGCTTTGGTGTGTCGCGATTTACGATGCCTGCCAGTGTTAATGCAATCATTTTATTTTCGGCTGATGAACCTGTTCCATTGTAAATTATGGCTTCAACAGCCTTAAGTTCTGATTGAATAAAAATTAAAAGAGATAATAAAATTGGAAGGATGTATTTCATAATCCGAGGCTTTTGATTGTCATTATTTCAATAATTCTTGATGACAAATTTAAGGTTTATCCCAATTGTAATAAAAAAACCTCAAAGACTTTATGCCTTTGAGGTTTTGAAAAATAAAAACGCTTAATTCTTATTTTGCTGGAGCCTGATATATAAGGCTATTATTTCTGTATCCTGTGAGATTTTTGTACCAGTCCGGAAACAAAGCGCCACCGCTCATGGCCCATTCGGCGAATTTCAGATGCGCATGCAGAATATCCTGCCTTTCTATTGGATAGGCAAATGATTCATAAATATTTAGCGCCCATGGTAGATTCTTTTCGTTGACATACCATCTGTTTGCGGATGGATTGCTATTGTCCTCCCAGGTTCCAAAAAGAGTAAGATCAGCAAGATCTGTCGGAGGATAGTTTGGCAGGTGTATTTCAACCTTCCTGTTTTTATTGACGATTAAAAAGGGATTGAAACTGCTGATATCAATATCGTTAATGGTATACGTATCGGGTTTGAAATTAATAGAAATGTTTAAAGTAACAGGATTTACGAAAGGAGCATTTGACTCCGTGTTTACGCCTGTGCCAGAGCCAGGGTGTTCCATTAATGCAAAGGCGTTATCAAAAACTATGATTGTTGGTTTTGTCTGATCTGCTTCAACTCCGTTTGGTTCAAGCGTGATATAGTTTTCTGATAAATTAAAGCCGGAAACTGTAAGGTCATAAGGATCAAAATTTCCATCTAATTGAAATCCGAAACCGTTTTCATATGAAGCTCCGATAGCTCTGATCACAAAAGTGCCTTTAATCTGTTCGATGTAATTCGATGGGTTGGAAATGAGCTCAAATTGATAGTCAATCACAAGGTCATTGAAATCGTAATCTCCTTTGCCGGGCCATAAATCTTCGAAAGCAAGTGTGCCGGGGCCAGAGGCAGGATAGAGATTTATCAGTCCAACAATGACATTTACTGTAATGGTTGCAACATCGCAAAAATCATTCATATCGCAAACGCGATAGTCTATTGATGCTGTTCCAAGAAATCCTGTTTTTGGAGTAAATGTAACAATACCAGTTGAAGGATTTAAGCTGAATGTGCCTTGTGTCGAAGGATCAGGGCCTGTTCCGGACACAAAGGCAATACTTGATAAGTTGATAGGGGTTGATCCTGTTATGTCGTTGTTAAGTACTTCAATCATAGCTTGTTCATTGATGAGCGTAGTTGCATTGTCATCAACTGCTGTCAGAGGTACCGGGCCAGTAGCAATCACCAAAACATTTGATAATCCTCCGCCTGGCGAAACAGTATTTGTTGTTCCCCACATTCCATCGGCAGATGTTTTGGCGGAAACTACACTTGCATCAAGCAGTGATCTTTCTTGAATAAGTTTTACGCCATTGGCATTGATGTTGGGAAGTATTCCACCCCACGCACCATTATTGCCTACTACTTTCTGACGGAAAAATGGAGCCCAGCTATTGGCTGCAAAATTTGCTCCGGTAGATTCTATGCTTGTTCCATAAATTGGCCGGCCATTACCATTTTCATTATCGTACAGAAATACAAAGTTTTTGGAGCTCGCATCAGATTCTCCTCTTACTGCAGTTCCGAAATTTGTGCCTGCAGTTGTCCCAAAACCAAGGACAGTAATCGGACTTGTTGTTGTAAGAAAAGTTTCAGCAGTTGTGCCATTATTTCCATCATTTAGTCTGATACGAATAAACAATTCATTGCCTGCAACGAATCTGTCATTTCCCGTAGGCTCGGTAATAAACCAGCCTGTGTAGCTGCCAGAGGCATTGGTTGTGAATTCGCCGTAATTGCCTGGAATTGTCAAAGCTGCATTATTGGTTCTGGTAAAAGTGTTGTCCGGATTGACAAAGATGCTGTTTGCAGCTCCCGGGAAAGTTGGACCATCTGATGCAAGGACAACCTGATTGATGTATCTGTAAGTTGTGTTTGGCGACAGATTAATTAATTCTAACCTGTATGCAAATGGAACTCTCTCGTTATTAGGCTCCTTTTTTCCCTGGATATATCTTGGAACAATGATTTCATTCACTGAAGGACTTCCAAAGGTTGTTGCAGATGACTGAGGAACCGACTGATTTGTTTTGTAATTGATGTTTATTCCGTTTCCATTGTATGGGAATATCTTGAAAAAGTAGGTGGATTGTGGATTTAATCCGGAGAACGAAAAACTTTGTGTGCCTGCAGCTATGTTTTGGATTAAATATCCGTTGGATTCAGCGATACCATCTATAGGATTGGTTATTGATTCAAAACTTGTTTCACTACCTTTAATTAAATAGCGCTCTGCCGGTGAAGTCCCGTCAAGCCAGCTCAAATCAATCTGATTTGTCGAAACAGCACTTGCCGAAAAATTAATTACATGATTTACCGGCTCAGGTGTTGGCAATACTGTTCCGTTGCAACTTACCGTAATTGAAGTTGCACCAGCAGTGCTGATTGAAATTAGTTGTGCGTTATAATCTCCAACTGCTAAACCGGCTTTCAGGCGACTATAAATTGTTTTGTTTGTTACACTTCCAGCGGTAGGTGTAACTACAATTGGGTTTGTTGGAACAAAAGAACCACCACTTTCGGTCGAAATTTCATAATTAGTTGGTGGAGTTATAGTTATGTTTCCATTCAGATAACTGCCGTTTAGAACAAAACTTTGTGCAGTTGAAGGCCCGTTGCCAACGATATAACTGAATCCTGAAAGACTTTCAGGGCTTACTGATATTTCCGGTGTGTTAGTTGAGCCGGTGATACCTTCCCATGTTGTGGAAACTCTTATTCCATCAATAATCAGCGAAGGTCCAGTAGACGCAGAACCTTGCCTAAGTGCAACAGAGCCAATATTTATAAGGTCATTTCCCGATGCATCAGTTTTGGCAATCCAGCCTGAATTTGGCTCGGCACCACTTAAGGAAGGATTGATGATTATTTCCGACAAATCATTGCTGCTTCCCGGAACGATTGTATACCGCAAAACAATTAAATAAGATGTGTTTAAGTCATAAATGAAATCAGAATAGTTCGCTGTAGTAGTATTTTGTGCAATACCAAAAGCAAGCTTGTTGGAAGCGTCTCTTTTTACAAAAATTCGGCCTCTGAAATCTGTTCCAATTGCTGTTCTTCCCAAGTGAAAAAAGTAGTCACCTGTTGTTGAAGCGGAAGAAACATTGGCCAAAAATGATGCATAAATGATACCTGAAGTTTGTTCGGTAAAAGTTTTATTTACATCCTGACCGTTCGATAATAATACCGCTTGATTTCCGATTCCGGAAGAAAGATAGCCTGCATATGAAATTGTTGGGGTGGTTACATAGACATTGTTGGTGCCACTTCCGCTATGACCAGACCATCCATTGCTGGTTAAAAGACTTCCGGTATTATAGCTGAAGTTTTCTTCCAGCAATAATTGACCAAGTGAAGTAAGACTGATGAGAATGAAGGCCAGAAAAAGTAACGTGCCTTTAGGATTTAGTTGCTTCTTCATATTATTGGTTTTTAATTGGTTGCTCAAAATTACACTTAAAAATACAAATTCCAGATAATTGCAAAATATATTTTTCTTTTTGAAAAATTATTCAGAAAACATAATGACCAGATTGCCTTAGTTGAACTGATAATTAATGTTTGCAGTTCCCAATTCGAGACTTACCTCTTGTCCTAAAAATTTAAGTTTGACAGTTTTTTCATAGGTTGGTACAGTCAGCTTCATTACATAGGGTTGATCGGGCATTAAAAATGCTCTGTGGAAAGTGATGCCCTGACTGTTGGTTACCTCAACAATGCCATTGCCTGGTGCGGTTAACGTAAGCTGGACATCCTTTGTGGTCTTCCAGTCGAAACTTGAAGGAACTGTTAATTCTCCCATATTTTCTGGTTTTGATTCGACATAATCAAAACGGTCTTTCTTGCATGAAGAGAATAAAACAGTAAGCGTAATTGCGAAGATAAATGCTATTTTTTTCATATCTCAAAGGTTTTAATACATAAGTTCAAATGCTATGCCATAAAGAGAAAATGAATTATATGACTCATATTCAATAATATAAGAAATTGATAAATCATTAGAGATATCTAGAAATGGAACAAAAATCTATTATTTGGAATACTTATTATTATTAGCAAAAAACCCCAAATACTTTTTAGTCTTTGAGGTTTTGAGAAAATTAAAAGCTTAGTTTTTATTTTGCTGGAACCTGATAAATCAAGCTGTTGTTTCTGTATCCCGTGAGGTTTTTGTACCAGTCAGGGAACAAAGCTCCACCGCTCATGGCCCATTCGGCGAATTTGAGATGAACCCAAAGAATATCTTGCTTTTCGATGGGATAATCAAAACTCTCATAAATGTTAATGGCCCAGGGCAGATTGTTTACAGTTACATAATATTTTCCTGTTGCTGGATTACTTGCGTCTTCCCACTGTCCGAATAAACTCATGTCAACAAGATCAGTTGGCGGATAATTTGGAAGGTGAACTTCATGACTGCGGTTTTTGTTTACAATCAGGAATGGGTTGAAATTGCTGATATCAAGTTGATTAATGGTATAAGTGTTTGGCTTGAAATCAATGTTCACTGTTAGTGTAACAGGCTGAACATAAGGTGCATTGAGTTCAGTGTTTACGCCGATTCCAATTCCTGGATGAGCCATTTGAGCAAAAGCATTGTCAAATACAATGATTGTAGGTTTTGACTGGCCTGCTTCAGTTCCATTGGCTGCGAGGGTAATGAAATTCTCTGACAGATCAAAACCAGTTACATTTAGATCAGAAGCATTTATAGCGCCTGAAAGCTGGAAGCCAAATCCGTTTTCAAAAGAAGCGCCAAAGGCTCTTATGACAAAGGTTGCAGTAACTTGTTCAACAAAGTTAGAGGCGTTGGAAATGATTTCAAATTGGTAATCGATCACAAGGTCATTGAAGTCATAATCGCCTTTTCCAGGCCACAAATCTTCAAAAGCGAGTGTTCCAGGGCCAAGAGCAGGATAAAGATTGCCAGTTCCCAAAATAATATTAACAGTAATCGTTGCAATATCGCAAAGACCATTCAAATCGCACACCTGATAATCGATAGTTGCTGTTCCCACATAACTGTTAACGGGCGTGAACGTAACAATTCCTGTCAGTGGGTCAACGCTGAAAATTCCCTGTGTTGAAGGATTAGGCTCAGTGCCGTCGATGAAAGTAACCGAAGTAGGATCAAGAGCGGCTAACCCTTGAAGGTCATTTGCAAGTATGTCGATTGTAGTTGGAGTATTAATAAGTGTGGTAGCATTATCATTGATGGCTTCAGGACCAGCAACAGTGTTTACTATAACTGTAATGGTTGCAATGTCACACAAAGCATTCTGATCACAAACCTGATAGTCAATAGTTACCGTTCCTGTGAAACCTGTCACCGGAGTAAAGGTCACTAGACCTGTCGTTGTATTCGCCGTGAATGTTCCCTGAGTCGTTGGATTAGGTAAAGTTCCCGGAACAAAAGTAACAGTTGCCGGGTTCAATGGAGTAGCGCCTGCAACATCATTTGTTAGAACGTTAATATCTACGGGCGTATTGAGATTCGTTGTCGCATTATCATCGTTTGCAGTTGGACCAGCAACAGTGTTTACGATTACTGTAATGGTTGCAATGTCACACAAGCCGTTCAAATCACATACTTGATAGTCAACGGTAACTGTTCCTGTGAAACCTGTCACGGGAGTGAAGGTGACAAGACCTGTCATTGTATTCACTGTGAATGTTCCCTGAGTCGTTGGATTGGGCTGTGTGCCGGGAACAAAGGAAACTGTGGTAGGATTAAGTGCTGCTGTTCCAGCCGCATCATTCTCTAAAACATTGATATTTACAGACGTATTTAAGGTTGTTGATGCATTGTCATCATTAGCAGTTGGGCCAATTAATGCTGCTACATTTATGTTTACAGTCGATGTGTTGTTATTTGGATTCGGATCAGTTGTTGAACTGCCGACAACTGCAGTATTTGGTAGTAAACCACTGAATGAACTGGATACTTTCGCAGAAATAGTCATAGAAACACTCTGGTTCAAACCAAGCGTTCCGATTGACCATGCTGGAGCTGACCATGATCCTGTATTTGGAGTTACAATAATATTCTCCAGATTATTTGATAAAACGTCAGTCACAATAACATCAAATGCTTCCGTTGGGCCATTATTGGTAACTGAAATCGTGTATAAAATGTCAGTTCCTGCATTTACAGAATTTTGATTAACAGTCTTTTCAATAACTAAATCTGCTGAGAGCACTTTAACGGTTACGGTAGCAATATCACAATCAGATGGAGCTGAATTCATACAAATTTTATAGACTAAGGTATATGTTCCACCTGGGGTGCCGGGAGCAACTGTTACTTTTCCATTGCTCGTGTTTAATACGATGCCTGGGTGGGATGCAGCTGTTACTAATGAAATAGAAACTTGAGAGGGAACAATAGGCAACCCATTAAAAAGATCATTATCAAGAACATTATTCACTGCCGTTCCACCATCAGCGCTGTTTATTGGTGTGCCAACATCGTCAACTGCAATAGGAAGCGGATTGTTTATTGTTGTCGGATTAGTGAATACCCCACCGGCAACACCAATTTGTACAGAGTAAAATCTTTCAGTGTTTGCTCCTGTTTGTCCTAACGCAAAAGAGATTTTATTGTTTGCATTGAGAAAGTTAGCAATAAATGCGGCGGAGTTATCGAAAGTCACACCTCCTAAGTTTGTTGTGATTCCGAGAAAGCGGGTTCGTCCTGTGCTATTATTGGTTGAAATAGTTAATCCTGTCGGGTTATTAACAGTATAACTTGTATAACCTCCTACTTCTACGAATTCTTTGTTGTTTGAAGAATTGCCATCAATATCAATACCAGTCATATTATAATTGTAAACAAATACAGATTCGTTATCTGCTGTATTGAAAAACTCCAGTTCATACACTATATAACCTCCGCCTGACCCTGTTCCAATTCTGGGTTGGAATCTGGTTGACTCACCAGTTATTGCGTCATCATCAAAATTCGTGATCGTCGCATTGTTTTTTTCTTTAATTGTCATCAAGGCATATATAGTAACTCCATCTTTTGTTAATACATTACTGTATTTATGAACAGAATTAACGTTAGTGCCGTTATTTCCTGTATTCGTAACTATTGTCCTTTGAGCATTTGTGAAGCTCATTGTTTGACCCTGAATATCCAATATGAAAGACTGTGCATTGATTGTGCCTAAACTGAACAATACCAGTACAAAAACAGCTAGCAATTTTATTGTGATTGGGCTATAAATGCCAAATTTATTAGTCTGTGTAACTCTTTTTTTCATTACTGTAATTTATTAAAATTGATATGTTAATGCTGTACCTGATATCTCGAGATCAATTACCTGGCCTGAGAATTTTAATTTTACTTTCGTTTCATAGGCAGGTAAAGTCAGTTTCATCGTATAGGTTTGTCCGGGAGTTAAAAATGCTTTTTGATAAGGAATGTTTTGTGAGTTGGTTACTTCTACAATGCCATTTGATGGTGCTGACAATGTAAGTTGAATGTCTTTGGTGGTTTTCCAGTCAAAATTTGAAGGAACTACTAATTCCTCCATTTTTTCTGGTTTTGGATCGGTGTTATCAAATCGATCTTTCTTACAGGAAGTGAAAACTATTGTAAGCGCTACTACGAAGATAAATGCTATTTTTTTCATGAGTTATTTAGTTTGATTCTAAATAAACAATTCTTATGCCAAAACAAAAATTGTATTCATAAGTTATTCAAAATGAATTATATAAGAATATATTTAACATCATATATACATATGTCATAAAATGCATATGTCCCAAATATGGAAAATTGCCTCAAAAAAAAACACGAAGGCTTTTGACCTTCGTGTTTAGAAATATAATAAAAACGCTTAATTTTTATTTTACCGGAATCTGATAAATCAGACTGTTGTTTCGGTATCCGGTGAGGTTTTTGTACCAGTCGGGGAACAATGCGCCGCCACTCATGGCCCATTCAGCGAATTTGAGATGAACTGAAAGAATGTCTTGTTTTTCGATTGGATAATCAAAACGTTCATAGATATTGATGGCCCATGGCAGATTTTTATCCGTTACATAATATTTTCCGCTGGCTGGATCACTGTCATCTTCCCACTGACCAAACAGACTGGCATCAACTAAATCCGTTGGTGGGTAGTTTGGTAAGTGAACTTCATGGCTTCGGTTTTTGTTGACGATGATAAATGGATTGAAGCCTGCAATATCGAGATCATTGATTGAGTATGTATTAGCTTTGAACTGAATATTGATAGTGAAAGTCACCGGTTGCACATAAGGCGCTTCTGGTGTGGTATTTACACCGATTCCAATTCCGGGATTAGGCATGTGTGCAAAGGCATTGTCAAAAACAATGATTGTTGACTTTGTCTGTCCTGCTTCAGTCCCGTTAGATTCATTTGTAATGATGTTGTCAGTTAAGCCATGGCCCGTAACTGTAATGTCTGCAGCGTTAATTGCAGCTGAAAGCTGGAAGCCAAATCCGTTTTCAAAAGAAGCTCCAAATGCTTTAAGGACAAATGTGCCAACAACTTGTTCAACAAAATTGGATGGGTTGGAAATGACTTCAAACTGATAGTCAATCACCATATCATTGAAATCATAATCACCTTTTCCCGGCCAAAGGTCTTCAAAGGCAAGGGTTCCCGGACCGAGGGCAGGGTAGAGATTGGCTGTGCCTAAAATAACACTTACAGTTATCGTTGCTATATCACATAGTGAGTTTAGGTCGCATACCTGATAATTAATAGTTGCCGTTCCAACGAATCCGTTTGCAGGGGTAAAAGTTACCAGTCCTGTTGTTGGATCTACAGTGAAAGTTCCCTGTGTTGAAGGATTAGGCTGAGTACCAACGATGAAAGTTACTGATGTAGGATCAAGCGCTGTTGCACCTTGTACGTCATTTGCAAGGATGTCGATTATAGTTGGAGTATTAATAAGTGTGGTAGCATTATCATTAATGGCTTCAGGACCTGCAACAGTATTAATAATTACTGTAATTTTTGCAATGTCACACAAAGTATTCTGATCACAAACCTGATAATCAATCGTTGCAGTTCCTGTGAAACCAGCCACAGGAGTGAAGGTAACAAGGCCTGTTGTTGTATTCACCGTGAATGTTCCCTCAGTTGTTGGATTGGGAGCTGTTCCCGGAACAAACGTTACGCTTGATGGGACAATTGGAGTAGCGCCTGCAACATCATTGGTTAGAACGTTAATAGCGACCGGTGTATTAAGATTTGTTATCGCATTATCATCGTTTGCAGTTGGGCCGGCAACATTGTTTACAATTACTGTAATTGTTGCAACATCACATAAAGCATTCTGATCACAAACCTGATAGTTAATCGTTGCAGTTCCTGTGAAACCTGTCACCGGAGTGAAGGTAATAAGGCCTGTGGTTGCATTTGCCGTGAATGTTCCCACAGTTGTTGGATTGGGTAAAGTTCCCGGAACAAAGGTAACACTTGCCGGATTGAGTGGAGTAGCGCCTGCAACATCATTGGTTAGAACGTTAATGTCGACCGGTGTATTGAGATTTGTTGTCGCATTATCATCGTTTGCAGTTGGACCGGCAACAGTGTTTACGATTACTGTAATGGTTGCAATGTCACATAAAGTATTCATGTCGCAAACCTGATAATTTACTGTTGAGGTTCCTGTGAAACCTGCAGCAGGAGTAAATGTTACAACTCCCGTTGTTAGGTTAACTGTAAATACACCTTCTGATGTGGGTGGTGTAGTTCCCGGAACAAAAGTTATACTTCCGGGGTTCAGTGCTGCTGCACCAGTTAAATCATTGCTTAGAATTGTGATGTCAACAGCAGTATTCAGATTTGTTGTAGCGTTATCATTAAAAGCATTGGGGCCTGGAACAGGTGTTGATGTGCTGGTGTTGTTACTTAAGTTTGTATCGCTTTCATTGCCACTTATTGTTGCAGTATTGGCATAATTGCCACCGCTGTTCACAGTAACAACCATATTTAGTGTTGCGCTTCCACCTGCAGCAAGATTTCCTATTGTCCAGTTGGGTGCAGCCCATGATCCATTGACAGTTGTTGCATTAACTAATGTATATCCCGAGGGTAAAACATCGTTTACCGTAACGCCAGTAGCAGCACTAGGGCCGTTGTTACTTGCTGTTAATGTGAAAGTAACATTGTTTCCAACGGTTGGATTTTGAACGTTCACTGTTTTTAATACAGCAAGGTCAGCAACCGCTCCAATTTGCGGTGAAACACTGGAGGAATTGTTGTTAAGATTCGGATCGGACTCATTGCCTGTGATCGATGCTGTATTTAAATAAGGACCGGTTGCATTAACTGTGGCAACAATATTCAAAGTGGCAGTTCCTCCGTTTGCAAGGCTTCCGATTGTCCAGTTAGGTGCAGTCCATGAACCGTTTGATGGAGCTGCACTAACAAAAGTGTATCCTGCTGGTAACTGATCAGTGACTACAATGCCTGTTGCCAGACTTGGTCCATTGTTGGTTGCGGTGATGGTAAATGTCACACTCGTTCCAACATTGGGAGTCTGATTGCTTATAGTTTTGCTAATTGCAAGGTCAGTTAAGGAGCCAACCAAAGGCGTCACACTCGATGTATTATTTCCTGGAATTAAATCCGTCTCATTTCCTGAGATAGTGGCTGTGTTTTGATAAGGACCTGCAGCCAACACTGTGGCTAAAATTTGCATCGTAACTGAAGCTCCGTTGTTTAGATTTCCGATTGTCCAAACAGGTGCTGACCACGTTCCTTCAACTGGATTTGCACTTACAAGCGTATACCCTACAGGCAAGGCATCAATTACTGAAACGCCTGTTGCATTGTTAGGTCCATTGTTCGTAGCTGTGATTGTAAATGTTACATTATTTCCAACAGTTGGAGTTGGATTACTCACTGTTTTGATTACTGCAAGATCAGCAGATGCTAAAGGAACTGGTGTAACAGTACTTGTATTATTTCCTGTATTTGGATCAGATTGATTTCCGGTTATTGTGGCTGTATTGGCATAAGTTCCTGTAGGTTTTACAGTAGCAACAATTGTCAAGGTGGCATTGCCGCCGTTTGCTAAATTTGGAATTGTCCAGTTGGGTTCTGACCAGGTGCCGCTTGAAGCAGTGGCGCTTACAAAAGTGTAACCTGTCGGCAATACATCATTTACTATAATTCCGGTGGCAACATTTGGCCCGATATTCGAAGCCAATAAAGTAAAAGTAACATTTGTGCCAACTACAGGTGTTTGATTATTCACTGTTTTTGTGATTGCAAGATCCGCAACAGCAGTGGGTACAGGAGTTACGGTACTGGAATTATTTCCCGAAACAGGATCAGTTTGATTTCCACTTATTGTAGCTGTATTGGCATAAGGTCCTGAAGGTTTAACAGTTGCAACTATATTAAGTGTTGCTGAACTTCCATTGTTCAAGCTACCGATAGACCAGTTGTTTGTCGACCATGTACCCATTGATGTACTGGCACTTACAAAGGTATAGCCTGCAGGCAGAACATCAATAACATTCACTCCTGTTGCATTGCTCGGGCCATTATTGGTGGCAGTAATTACAAAAGTTACATTTGTTCCCACAGCAGGTGTTTGATTGTTAACGGTTTTTGTTACTGCAAGATCAGCAACGGCAACGGGTACTGGTGTTACGGTGCTCGTATTGTTTCCTGGAGTAGGATCAGTTTGATTTCCAGTTATAGTAGCTGTATTGGCATAAGACCCTGAGGCATTTACAGTAGCAACTATTGTTAAATTAGCAGTTCCGCCATTGGCAAGATTGCCAATTGTCCAGTTTGGAGCAGACCATGTTCCGGTTGAGGCAGACGCACTTGCAAAAGTGTAGCCTGCAGGTAAAATATCATTGACGGTTACGCCGGTTGCAGCACTTGGGCCATTGTTGGTTGCAACTATCGTAAATGTTACGGTGGAACCAATATTTGGTGTCTGGTTATTAACAGTTTTTGTAACTGCGAGATCTGAAACTGCTACCGGAACTGGTGTCGATGTGGCTGTATTGTTACCGGGTGTTGGATCATTTTCATTTCCGCTGATTATCGCAGTATTTGCATAAGAGCCTGTGCCAAGAACAGTTGCTACAATACTTAAGGTTGCGCTGTTTCCGTTGGCAAGATTGCCAATAGCCCAGTTTGGAGCATTCCAGGTTCCGGTTGAGGGTGAAGCACTGACAAATGTATAGCCCGACGGTAAAACATCATAAACATTTACTCCGGTTGCAGCAATTGGGCCATTGTTAGTTGCAGTAATCAAGAAGGTAACGTTACTGCCCACAGTAGGTGTTTGATTGCTTGCAGTTTTTGTTACGCCAAGATCAGCGTTGCTTGATGGAGGCCCGGTACAAACCTCTTGTGAAATTGCACAATTATTGATTTTCGGACCACTGAAATGATTTAAATTTGGATCGAGGCTGCCCGCACACCAATAATTGAGTGATGCGTTTCCGCTCATCCCGCTCACTTTAATTTTCTGTTTGCCATTCATCGAATAGATTGAACCGATTATGGTTGATGATTCAAGCTCCAGATTGGAAGTGTTGGAACTGGCATTGAGCCTGATGTTGGTTGCATTAATATAACTGTTGTCCTTTATGGTTAGATTTCCAGAGCCTGAAAGACCTGAAATATGGGATACATTGGTCATGGTTGCATAACTGCTACTTGATCCAATACCATCCAACAAAATGTTTTGAGCAACCCTGATACACATATTGATCATGGTTACATTGTTGACGTCTGATTTAAAATCATAGTTGCCCGATACGTACATATCACTGTCGCGCCAGTCAATCAATCCTTTCTCGATGAGCAAATTGCCGCCACTACCTACACCCTCATAGAATCCATTGTTCATGTAGAACTTGTTGCCTGAGTCTTTCATTGTGAAAGTTCTGGCGTTGCTGTTATTTCCCATTTTGAGCTTGCCGGCATTGGTGATATGTAAGCTTGAATTTTGTTCAAAAATAATGTTATCTGTTGCAGTTACAGTATATCCAGAGGTAACTATAACTCTATCTGTACCTTTGACAGTTTTGCCCGGAGCACCACTTGCACCACCCGAAGTCTGCCATGTGGATGATGAGTTCCAGTTTCCACTTTGCTTGCTGGTCCATGTTTTTTGTGCAGTTAAAGACAAGCTGACAGAAAACATCATGAATATAAACAGTACTTTTTTCATGGGTTCAATTTTTTAATTGTAATGCTTAGCACTAAAAAGAATGGTTTATGATAGATCCGGTAAGCTCAATAAGAACTTCTTGTCCCATAAAACGAATTTTAATGTTCTTTTCATAGGTTGGCAGGGATAACTTCATGGTGTATGCCTGACCAACCGTTAAAAATGCTTTTTGGTAAGCAATATTTTGCGGATTGGTTACTTCTACAATGCCATTTGATGGCGCTGACAATGTGAGTTGAATGTCTTTGGTAGTTTTCCAGTCAAAACTTGAAGGAACCGTTAATTCTTCCATATTTTCTGGTTTCGGGGCGTTATCATCAAATCGATCTTTCTTACAGGAAGTAAAAACTATTGTAAGTGCTATTGCAAAGATAAATGCTATTTTTTTCATTTGTTTAGTTTTTCTTTAATGGGTCAAATCTTATGCCAAGAAAATACATTACACAGCCTGCTGTATAACAGCAAGGTAGAAGTCTTGTTAATTGCATGTATCTCTTGAAATTAGAATATATTCTTGTTTTTGGAATTATTCTCAATAAATAAAACCTCAAGGACCATTAAGTCTTTGAGGTTTTAAGAGAATTAAAAACGCTTATTTTTTATTCTGTGGGAACCTGATAGATCAGGCTTTGGTTTCGGTAACCAGAAAGGTTTTTGTACCAGTCAGGAAACAAGGTTCCACCACTCATGGCCCATTCAGCGAATTTGAGATGAACTGAAAGAATATCTTGTTTTTCGATGGGGTAATCAAAACTCTCGTATATGTGAATGGCCCAGGGTAGATTGTTCACAGTCACATAATACTTTCCGTTGGCTGGATCACTTGCATCTTCCCATTGGCCAAAAAGGATTGCATCAGCTAAATCCGTTGGTGGGTAGTTTGGTAAGTGAACTTCATGACTACGGTTTTTGTTGACGATTATGAATGGATTGAAATTAGCAATATCCAGCGCATTATAAGAATAAGTGTCAGCTTTGAACTGAATATTGATGGTGAAAGTAACTGGTTGCACATAAGGTGCATCGGGTGTAGTATTTACGCCTATTCCAATTCCGGGATGAGGCATATGGACAAAGGCATTGTCAAAAACAATGATCGTAGGCTTTGTTTGCCCTGCTTCAGTCCCGTTTGCATCATTTGTAATGATGTTGTCAGTTAAACCATGTCCGGTTACAGTCAGATCGGAAGCGTTAATGTTTTCAGACAATTGAAAGCCAAAGCCATTTTCAAATGACGCACCAAATGCTTTCAAAATAAAAGTTGCTGTTACCTGCTCAACGAAGTTTGAGGTATTCGTAACGATCTCAAACTGATAATCGATAACGATATCATTGAAATCATAATCGCCTTTTCCCGGCCAAAGGTCTTCAAAAGCCAATGTTCCGAATCCCAAAGCTGGATAAAAGTTTTCGATAATAATTATTGTCTGCGTAAATGGCATTGTGACCTGTCCTGGTAATTCACTTTCAAATCCAGCATCGTCAATTGTGACATAAACGATTGTGACACTTACATCTCCATCAACAGGATCAACCAGGATCGGATGTATTGGCTCACCATTTGGGTTTGCCGGTAAAGTAATTCCTTCTATTGGAAAGGTTGCAGAAGTGTAAATGGTTCCATTGATATCCAATGTATTGACTCCTGAAGGAAAGCTGATGATTTTTACAGAAACAACATTACCTCCGTCGAAATCAGAGCCGCTGAAAGAAGTTGCCGGAACACTTACAAAGTTATTGCCTCCGGGATTTGTCTGCTCGGGTAACGATGATGTTCCTGCCAATGGTCTTTGCTGAATGCCAAAGTTAATATTTTCAATATTGCTTGCGCCTACAACGAATATGGCCTGTCCTTGATTGTTTGCAGCCGTTGCACCATCACCAGCCAACTCACCGGCATAAACCCAGTTTGAAGGCAAAGTACGCGCTGGCGCAGGATTGCCGGCTGTACCTTGAAGAGTACTTAGTTCAACTTTTAACGTACTTAAAGGAACGCCTTCAAAGGTGTATGTTCCATCTGGATTTACCAATACAGATTGAAGAACATTTCCTGATGCATTAATAAGATTGGCATACAAGGCTGTTCCGGAGACTTCATTAAGAGGATTTCCATTGATCAGACCGTCAGTGAGGCCATTGATATCATTATATACGTTACCGCTGATGCTGATAATCTTTACAAGGCCAGTGAGGGCAATCATATCAATTCCTCCGGCACCACCCCCACTTGTGTTCAATGGAAAATATGTCGGATTGGTGTAATCTACAAAATCTGCAGGAGTGCCTCCGGCCGGAAAATCGGCTGCAGCAATTGAATAACCATAAATTGTTTGTCCATCGTTAATGCCAAAATCGGAAAACTTAAAAAAAACTCCCCCAATTCCTTGTCCGGCCAAACTTGTACTTGCCTTAAGCTCTCCGACACCATTATCACGGCGCAGAACTACTGAATTTTGGTTTGGAACCACATTAATACTTCCATAATGACTTGCATTTACTCTGATAAGATTTGAATAGGCTAAAGGTGTGCCGGTACCATCAATTTGAGTTATAACGCCGATGACAAAAGAATCATGTTGATTGACTGCCCCACGCTCCATAACAGCAAAACCTTGTCCTTCTGCGGAGCTTAATATTATTCCGCCAGGCAATAAAACATCCAGTCGCTCAATATTGTTGTTGTTTCCGTTTCCATCTCCACCATTCGAAAAAAGGTTGTCAGAGCCTCTGAGCAGATTGGTGTTGTTTTGAAATGCAGTAATCATCTGAGGTTCATATGAGGCCTTCAGATTAATCTGTGAGCCGCTTAAGTTCCCGAAATAAAACATTAGATCACGGGTTCCACTCACGTTTGAATTATTGACTCTCCGAAAAGCGATTTCGTTGGGAATTCCTTCATAACTATAACCTGACGCTCCTGCCTGAATGGATAACAGACTTAACTGATTATCACTGAAGCCTGAGCCCGAACCAAAACTATAGGTGTAATTATTTCCTGAAAGGGGTGAGTTAGCTGCTCCGCTTGCATTATAAGAGTCTCCGCTTGCAACACTGCTTGTAACGGTATATATTGCATTTATCCCAGTCTGTGAAAAAAGTCCCTGATTAATCAGGACTAAGAACAAAGACAGAAAGAGTAAGATTTTGATTTTATTAGTTTTCATATTAGTCATCTGTTAGTTGAAGTTGTGTTGTAATGATGCAGAATTTAGTTCAATATCTACCGCTTGTCCCAAAAACTTAAGCTTAACTGTTTTCTCATATGATGGAACTGTAAGTTTCATTGTGTAAGGCTGGCCTGAAGATAAAAATGCTTTCTGATATGAAATCCCTTGATTATTGTTTACTTCCACAATGCCATTACTGCTGGCAGAGAGCGTCAATTGAACGTCTTTTGTTGTCTTCCAGTCAAAATTTGAAGGAACTGTTAATTCTTCCATATTGGCAGGTACTTGATCTTCGTTCTCAAAACGATCTTTTTTGCAGGAAGTAAATACAATCGTGAGTGCTATTGTAATGATAAAGGCTATATTTTTCATGGTCTGTTTAAATTTGGGGATTTCTTGTCAAATCTTATGCCAAAGTAAGCAGGTGGTTTTTAAGTTGCTTAATATTAAGTAAGTAAAGTATTATAGACTTAATGACTTATGTATAGGAAAAAATACATATGTCTAGAATTTGGAAAATAGTTCCAAAAAAAACCTCAAAGATTTTGGTCTTTGAGGTTTTGAAAAGAAACGCTTAAATTTTTATTTTGCAGGTGTCTGATAAATCAGGCTGTTGTTTCTGTATCCTGTGAGGTTTTTGTACCAGTCTGGGAACAATGCGCCGCCGCTCATGGCCCATTCAGCAAACTTCAGATGCGCCCATAGAATTTCTTGCTTTTCCAAAGGATAGGCAAAAGATTCGTAGATATTGATTGCCCAGGGCAGATTTTTATCATTCACATACCATCTTCCTGTTCCGGGATTGCTATTGTCTTCCCATGTACCGAACTTACCCATATCCACTAAATCGGTTGGAGGATAGTTCGGAAGATGTACTTCAACGCCGCGCTCTTTGTTTACGATGATGAAAGGGTTGAAACTTGCAATGTCAACCTGTGCAAAAGTATATGTGTTCTCAGGTAAATAAATCCTGATTTGCAATTCAACAGGTTGAACATACGGAGCTTCGGCTTCGGTATTTACACCAATTCCCATTCCTGGATGCGCCATTTCATTGTATGCATTGTCGTAAACAATAATCGTAGGTTTTGACTGTCCTGCTTCAACACCATTGCTTTCGAGCGTGATGTAATTTTCGGTGATGCTTGATCCTTCCACATAAAGGTCGGTTGGATCAAGTGCTCCACTCAACTGAAAGCCAAATCCATTTTCATAAGATGCTCCAAAAGCGCGGATTATAAAGCTTCCTTTAATCTGATCAACATAGTTTCCTGTATTGGAAATAAGTTCAAACTGATAATCAATCACGAGGTCATTGAAATCGTAATCACCTTTGCCAGGCCAGAGGTCTTCAAAAGCCAGGGTGCCGTAACCGGTTGCAGGATAAAGGTTGTCTACCGGAATATATTCACCTGAGAATGGAACATTCGCTGTGCCTGTAGTTGAGCTTTCAATTCCTGCATTGTCTTTCGATTTAAATGGGAATAGCACTGTTACAGCTCCATCAACAGGGTCAACTTGTATAGCTAAAGTTAATTCACCATTCGGGTTCAAAGAGATGATTATGCCATTGGCCGGGAAATTCTGACTTGTGTATGTATTGCTGCCAACCTTAATGCTGGTGGCGTTTACAGGAAATGAAATGAGACGGATTTCGACTACATCGCCATCCGGATCATCAAAGATAAACGTTGCCGGTGGAACAGTGACAAAAATTTCGCCTCCCGGATTTTGTTGTATTGCTGCTGTTGCAGTGCCCGTGGTTGGGCGTTGTTCTATTCCAAAGTTTACATTTACAGTGACAAGATTTCCGGCTACAATTGCCTGAATTTTTCCGTCAGCAGTGCCATCACTACCGGCAGTTGTGCCAACAAATTCGCCGGTATTTACCCATCCCGAAGGCAGATTGGTTGCAGGTGCTGCTTGTCCCAAAGTGCCCTGTACAGTTGACAACTGTACAGTATAGGTTGCGTTGGCCAATTCGCTGAAACTGTATGTTCCGTTGCTGCTCACCTGAATTGATGCAATAACTAGTTGATTGCTGTTCAGTAAATTAGCAAAAAGATTTGTGCCCGAGGCTGTGCCAATTCCAGTGCCATTGACGATGTTGTCAGTTAAGCCGTTGATGTCGTGGAAAACATTTCCCGAAAGGCCTCCCAGAACTTCTGGTAGTGTAAACGGAAGATTTGCCGCGCCGGTAGTTAGACTTTCAAAACCTGCATTGTCAATCGCTTTAAAAGGTATTGAAACTGTAACTACTCCATCGATTGGATCAACACTGATTGTTTGTGTTGGATTCCCGTTGCTGTTTGCAGCAACTGTAACACCACCTGCAGGGAAATTAGCGGATGAGTATAGATTTCCGTTAATTGTAATTGTTGAAGCATTGGATGGAAAAGCAGTAATTTTTATCGAAACCACATTGCCATCAGGATCGTTGGCGACAAAAATACTTGCCGGTACTGCAACACTTACTGACCCACCTGGATTTTCCTGACTTGGAGCAGTATTTGTTTCAGGAACAGGGCGTTGTTGAATTCCGAAATTTACATTTTCCGTAATGTCGTTTGCAACTACAGCAACATTGTTTATTAATCCATTTGCATTGCCATCATTGCCTTGACCAGTTCCGATGAATTCTCCCGTATTTACCCAACCTGATGGAAGTATAGTTTGTGGTGGACCTGATCCTAAAGTACCCTGAACAGTTGAAAGCTGAACCTTATAAGTACCTGCTCCTACTTCAAAGGAATAGGAGCCATCATTTGCAACAGCAACTGTTTTTAAAACAACACCGGCAGAAGTAAGTAGGTTGGCATATAGCTGTGAGCCGGAAGCCGATCCAATGCCATCGCCATTTACTGTATTATCTGTCATGCCATTTATATCATGAAAAACGTTGCCGTTAAGTCCGCTTGGATCATTGTTACAGGTCGTGCCGTTACAATTCATTACATATTCGAAGTCTGCAACCGTAAAACTTACAATTTGACCATTATTACCAGCTTTGGCCGACGCTCTTTGATCTTGAAGGCCGCCAGTGAGTGTATAGGTAATTGCAAAAACTCCGGCTATACCACCACCTATCTTTTTTGTGTTGTCAATTTTGAAGCCATCAAAGGGATCACTACCAAGATTTGGTCCCATATCAATGCTTCCCCAGGTCATTTGACCTGACCTTCTTACAATGCTTACACCAGAATAAGTGCCTGCATCAGCTTCAACGGAGTAATGCGATAATTCCTTGCAGCTTGGGCCGCCGCAACCATTGTGTTCTACTCTTAGAACAATGGTGTGTGTGCCATTGCAATTGTCAACTACCGATTCAATTGTAGTTGTAAAACCACCTCCGTTTGTTTTCGTGACATCACAACTTACAACAGGATTTGCATTAACTTTTATCGTTAAAAACAGCATGGCAATCATGGCGATGCTGAATCCAAATAATTTAAATTTTGCTTTCATAATATTGGGTTTTTTTATTTAGATCCGAACTGATAGCTTAATGATGAACCGCTCAATTGAAGCGTTACTGTTTGTCCTGAATGATTTAGGACAATTGTGGTTTCATAGGAAGGTACGGTCAACTTCATAGTATAGCTTTGTCCGGGTGTCAGAAATGCTTTCTGATAGGCAATGCTTTTTGTATTGGCAACCTCTACAATGCCATTGGAAGCAGAGGTGAGTGTAAGCGAAAAATCTTTTGTAGTCTTCCAGTCGAAATTGGCTGGTACAGAAAGTTCTTCCATCTTTTCAGGTGCTTTTGGCTCGTCAAAACGATCTTTTTTGCAGGAGGAAAGTACAGCGACCAAAGCGACTAATGATAACAAAATTGATTTTTTCATTTTTTTAGTTTTAAGCGTTTGATAAGCTTATTCCAAAATTGTACCAAACTATCTATTTGAGTTAAATGCCATTAAGTAAGTTACTTATGAAAATCTAATTTTCATATAAATTCCCAAAAAAAGAAAATAATCTAATTATGAGATTTTGTAACTTTCCAAATTTCTACTTTGTTTGAATAATAAACTGTTTGTTTTTACAGGTTGAATTTATAGCACAAATATACAATATATTTATGCTTTCAGTTTAATAAAAAACCTCAAAGACCATTAAATCATTGAGGTTTTAAGAAAAATAGAACGCTTAATTTTTATTTTGCAGGTGTCTGATAAATCAGGCTGTTGTTTCTGTATCCCGTAAGATTTTTGTACCAGTCTGGGAACAATGTGCCGCCGCTCATTGCCCATTCAGCAAACTTCAGATGTGCCCAGAGAATTTCTTGCTTTTCCAAAGGATAG
>JAGXRB010000374.1 GCA_018336075.1 Bacteroidota bacterium | reverse complement strand
CCATTTACTCAAAAGGGAATATTTACAACACTTTTTCAGGACTTGAACCTCGTGTCAGTCTGGCGTATAATCTCAATGAAACTTCTTCTGTGAAAGCTGCCTACACAAGGAATTTTCAATATGTGCATCTTGCGCAGAATTCTACAGCAGGCACTCCACTTGATATTTGGTTTCCTTCGAGCCCAAATGTGAAACCTCAGATCGGCGACCAGTTTTCTCTTGGATACTTTAAGAATTTCAATAAATCACTGCTCGAAACATCTCTTGAAGGTTTTTATAAACTCAATCACAATGCTATTGATTTTAAAAACCATGCTGAACTTTTGCTGAATGAATATCTCGAAGGGGAATTACGTTTTGGAAAAGCCTGGTCTTATGGAATTGAAGCCTTTGTTCGAAAAACCGACGGAAGACTGAATGGCTGGCTCAGCTACACTTGGTCTCGTACACTTAGGGAAATGGAAGCTATAAACGATGGAAGAAAATATCCGGCCAGCTATGACAGACCACATGATATATCGCTTGTATTGAACTACTTGCTAAGTGACAGGCTGAGTCTGGGAGCAAACTGGGTTTATGCAACCGGCTCACCAGTGACCTTCCCTACCGGACGATTTGTTATTGGAAACACAATTGCACCAGTTTATTCCGACCGGAATTCATACCGACTTCCCGACTATCACCGACTCGATCTTTCGTTAACTTATACCGGAAAGAAAAAGGAACGTCAGAAATGGCTAGGTGAATGGAATCTCTCTGTTTATAACGCTTACAACAGAAAAAATCCCTGGGTCATAAATTTTGTTGCTGATCCAAATATTCCTAATGCCACCTTTGCAGAAATGACCTATCTTTTCGGGATTGTGCCTGCAATTACTTACAATTTTAAATTCTGAAAGACCTATGAAACGCAAAATAACTGTCAAACCATTATTGCTTTTTGCAATGTTTGCAGCATTAATTTCGGGATGTACCGAACGCTATGACATAAAACTTGATGAAAGCTTCACCCGTCTCGTTGTTGATGGAAGTATCAGTAACGAAACGACCGGTCACCTTGTTCGTTTAACGACAACAACAAGCTATTTTTCGAACGAGGAACCACCTCCGGTTTCTGATGCTATTGTTTATATCGATAATAGTGTTGGTAAGTTTCGGCTGACTGAAGATAAAAATAGTCCGGGAAACTATTACACACCCTCGGATTTTTATGCTATGCCCGGAACAAATTACACCCTTGAAATCAACCTTAAAGACAAAATAGGTGACGCTGACCGCTACGAAGCAAAAACACAAATGCCTCTGACAAATTTTCAAATTGATTCAGTCGTAATAGAATATCAACAGGTTTGGGACTTTTACCTTCTGAAATTGTATGCCTACGATCCGCCATCCATAGATTTTTACAAATTTGACGCCCTTATCAACGGCAAAATGATTACCGATACAGCATCCCGCTCTCTGATGGTGGACGATCGCTTCTTCAACGGAAACAATACCAACGGTTTAGGCGTGATGTTTCTCAGACCTGATGAAGTTTCTGCAGGCGACACTGTTACACTTGTCATGTCAGCGGTCAGTAAGGAATACTATGATTTTTTTGTACAACTACGTACTGAATCCGGTCCGGGTAATCCTTTGTTTTCTGGTCCGCCGGCCAATATAGCATCCAATGTTAAAGAAGGTGGATTAGGCTTTTTTGATGCCCGCATCTCACAGCGCTATACTTTGATAGTTAAAAAAGAATAGCCCTTTCATGATTTTTTAACAAATTTCGCATTTTCAATTTTGTGTCGATGATCCGTTTCTTGGCACAGAGCAGCGTTAAAAGGAATAATGTGTACTTTTGACAATCAAATTGTCAAACATGGAACTCACTCCTTTAACGGCTATTTCGCCTGTTGACGGGCGCTACAGAAGTAAGGTGGCATGCCTGGATATCTATTTTTCTGAATATGCGCTTATCCGATACCGCGTTCACGTTGAAATAGAGTATTTTATTGCTTTGTGCGAAATTCCATTGCCCCAACTTATCAATTTCGACAGCAATCGCTTTGAAGATTTACGAGATATCTTTAATCATTTCAGCATTGAAGATGCGCAAGAAATCAAAGAAATCGAAAAAGTTACCAACCATGATGTAAAAGCTGTTGAATATTTTCTCAAAAAACGATTTGATATTTTACAACTGGAAAGCTTTAAGGAGTTTATCCATTTTGGACTTACTTCACAGGATATCAACAATGTAGCAGTTCCATTATCAATGCATGATGCACATTATCAAACAATGCTGCCTGCTATAATTGCACTGAAAGATAAGCTCACAGCAATGGCACTGCAATGGAAAGATATTCCCATGTTAGCCCGCACGCATGGTCAGGCTGCAAGTCCGACGCGCCTTGGTAAAGAAATTATGGTTTTCGCAGAACGGATTCAAAACCAATTGCGACTATTGAAAGAAATCCCGTTTTCAGCCAAATTTGGTGGTGCCACAGGCAATATGAATGCGCATGCAGTGGCTTATCCAGGTATAGATTGGGTAAATTTTGCCAATGACCTGATAGAAAACCGACTTAAACTTCACCGCCAGCAAACAACCACTCAGATTGAACATTACGATTTTATGGCGGCATATTTTGATGGCCTTCGCCGCATAAACACAATACTTATCGATTTTTGCCGCGATATCTGGATGTATGTAATGCAGGATTATTTCAAACAAAAAATCAAAGCTGGCGAAATAGGATCATCGGCAATGCCTCACAAAGTGAACCCTATCGATTTCGAAAATGCTGAAGGAAATCTTGGTTTAGCCAATGCTATTTTTGGACATCTCAGCGAGAAATTACCCATTAGCCGGTTGCAGCGCGACCTCACTGATTCCACTGTAACACGCAATATTGGTGTGCCTTTGGCGCATAGCTTACTTTCGATTCAATCCGTTGAGCGGGGGCTTGAAAAACTTCTGCTAAACGAAGAAAAAATCCGTGCTGACCTGAAAGCAAACTGGGCTGTGGTTGCAGAAGCAATTCAAACGATTTTGCGCAGAGAACAGGTAGAAGGTGCATACGAAATTCTCAAAGAATTAACGCGCACCAATCAAGGTATTACAGAAGCTACAATCAATGATTTTATCAATCGTCTGGATGTTTCTGAGACCGTAAAACAAGAACTCAGAAACATTACTCCAGAAAATTATACCGGCATCGATTTGCTAAAATAATCAAAATGAATAAATTCTACAGAACCATCTCTTTCGCCAAACCATACTGGGTTTATGCGCTTTTGAATGTTTTTTTCAACATATTGGTTGTAATTTTTTCGCTCTTCTCGTTTGCAATGCTGGTGCCTTTTTTAAACCTGCTTTTCGGCGCTGAGGAGCTTGTCACCGAAAAACCTGAATTTGCACTGAACACCAAAGCCTTACTGGGAAGTATGAATTATCAAATCAGTGCAATAATTACTGATAAAGGACCTATTCAAGCTTTAATTTTTATCTGTATTATTCTTGTTTCAGCATTTTTATTGCGAAATATTTCCCGTTTCATGGCCAGTTTTTATATGGCTAACGTCCGTGTTGGTGCTGTCAGAGATATGCGGAATGCGATCTATAATAAAATTCTTATCCTTCCGATTTCATTTTACAACAAAAACAAGAAAGGCGATATCATCGCCCGAATCACCAATGATGTGCAAGAGGTTGAATATTCTATCATGAATTATCTGGAAATGCTTGTCCGCGATCCGATTACAATTCTTGCTTTTGTGATTTTTATGTTTTCGATGAGTCCGCAACTTACTTTGTTTGTTCTTGTGCTTTTACCTTTTGCCGGATATATCATTGGGCGCATCGGAAGAAGTCTGCGTAAATCTTCCAAAGTTAGTCAGGAACGGCTGTCGGGGATGCTTTCAACTGTTGAAGAATCCATTTCAGGTCTAAGAATTATCAAAGCCTTTAACGCCATCAACTATTCCGATCGAAAATTCAGGGAACAAAATTCATTGTTTTCGCAGCTTTTAATAAAAATATACCGTCGTCGCGACCTGAGTTCGCCAATGAGCGAATTTCTTTCCTCTATTGTAATCATCATTGTACTTTGGTTCGGTGGCAGCATGGTACTTTCAGACACCTCCCCGATCGGAGCAGCCGATTTCATCACCTACATTATTGTCTTTTCGCAAATCATACCTCCGGCAAAAACTTTTTCACAAGGTTTTTATAACATTCAGAAAGGTATTGCTTCTGCCGAAAGAATTTTTGAAATTTTGGACGCTGAAGAAGTTATAGTAGAGAAGTCTAATGCATTGCCCATTAAAGATTTCAAGGAAAAAATTGAATATCGAAATGTCTCATTCAGATATGATCGGGAAATTGTTCTTCAGGACGTGAACCTCACCATCGAAAAAGGTAAAATAATTGCCCTGGTCGGCGAATCCGGAGGTGGAAAATCGACAATGGTCGATTTGCTCCCACGCTTCTATGATGTGGTTGGCGGCAGCATTCTCATTGATGGCGTTGATGTGCGCGATTATCGCATTGATTCTCTCAGAGGACTGATGGGAATCGTAACGCAGGAAAGCATTCTATTCAATGACAGTTTGTATAACAACATTGCTTTTGGCAGTACGAAGGCAACCCACGAACAAGTGATTGAAGCTGCGAGAATTGCCAACGCCCATGACTTTATCATGCAGATGAAAGAAGGTTATGATACCACCATCGGCGACCGGGGCTCCAATCTCTCCGGCGGCCAAAGACAACGTGTAAGTATTGCCCGTGCAGTGCTGAAAAATCCACCTATTCTTATCCTTGATGAAGCCACCTCTTCGCTCGATACTGAATCGGAACGCCTTGTTCAGGATGCCTTAGCCAAAGTGATGAGCAGCCGCACATCCATTGTTATTGCGCACCGGCTTTCGACCATTCAGCATGCAGATGAAATAATTGTGATGCAAAAAGGACGCATTGCAGAAAGGGGAAATCATGAGGACCTTCTCGCTTTAAATGGCGTTTATAAAAGGCTTTTCGATCTTCAGTCGTTTTCATAAGCCCTGCCCACTTCCTGAAATTTGATTTTCGGAATTGAAGAAAACGCAGTACTTTTGCAGCGAAATACGGCCTCGTAGTTCAATGGATAGAATATCAGATTCCGGTTCTGAGGGTTGGGGGTTCGAGTCCCTTCGAGGTCACTGAAAATTAAAAACTCTGTCTGATTTTGATGTCTGACAGAGTTTTTAATTTATTAATAAGCTTTATACTGAACTAATTCTACTTCTTCCTGGCCTTTTTTGCTTCGGATTCGATGAATTCCTCAATAGCCATTGTCATTGAAGGGCTTGATTTTGTGGGTGCGTTTATATGAAGGTTAAATCCAGCTTCTTTGATAGCGTCACCTGTAGATTCGCCAAACGCACCAAAAATTGTTTCAAGCTGCTTAAATTTTGGGAAATTCTTTTGAAGTGATTTGATCCCTGCCGGACTAAAAAAGACAATCATGTCATAATTCTCAAGTTTTACCCCTTTGAGATTGGCGCCAACAGTTTTATATATTACTGCTTTTGTAAAATCTATCTTATTCTGCTCCAGCAGTTCGGCCATGCTTTCTTTGTGGATGTCGGAGCATGGAAGGAGAAATTTATCTTCTTTGTGCTTACGTATTACGTCTAGAAGATCGTTGAAGTTTTGCTTTCCGTAAAATATTTTTCTCTTTCTGTACTGAACATATTTTTGAAGATAATAGGCTGTTGACTCTGAAATGCAGAAATATTTCATTGTTTCGGGCACCTCAAAGCGCATTTCTTTTGCAATGCGAAAATAATGATCAACAGAATTTCTGCTCGTCATAATGACAGCAGAATAGTCTGTAAGAGAAATTCTTTCCTGTCTGAATTCTCTGGCTGGCACGCCCTCTATCTTAATAAATTTATGAAAATCAATAGTTAAATTATACTTTTTTGCCAATTCCCCATATGGTGATTTTTCAAAATCTACCGGTTGTGGCTGAGACACCAAAATGGATTTGATCTTCATCGCTATTTCTCCTTTTTATGCTTTGTCCTTTTGCCTTTCACACCCACAATTCATCGTTATTTGGCAATTCTGCTAAAGATAAATCATCTTCACATCACAAATCCATTAACGTACTATTACTCATATTCAACCGAATACACCATCTTCCGACAGTATCATCATTGTTTTAGCAAGTAATAAAAGGGGCACGATTTCAAGGGCGCAAAGATATAAAAATAAATAAAACAAATGAATGCCCTTTTCTGCCAGCCCAACCACGAAACTCCGAAAAAGACGAGTCAACTGAACAAGCAGTAGAATTAATAAAGCAGAAATTACAGCAATATCAGAAGGATTGTAAATAAGTACCAATAAAACCGGAATAAATAATAAGCTGGTGATAAGACCAAAAATTATTTGATTTGCAAGATAACGTATCCCACTATCCTTCAAATTAAAAATCACAGATAACCATAATATAGTCTGGTATTTTCCAGCAATAACAAGCACTACTCCGCCCAAGACAATCAAAAAATCATAATAGGACTTGCCGGTGATCACAAAATCAGCTCCGATATAGTCAAGGATTTGAAGAATGATGACAGCAAAACCAGCTAAATAGACAAAGCCATAAAGATATGTCAGGACATTTCGGATGGGGTGCCATTCGCGCAAAAGCATATGTAGCCCGGCATTGCTGTAGGAGGCTTGAATAAACTGATTAAACCTTCGGGGATAAATAACTTTTGTTAGAACTATAATGAAAAACATTAATAAAACTATCAACCCATGCCAATCGCCTGATTGGTTTGCTATTTTTCGTGGTTGAAGATCGACCGGCCCTTTTGGTTTACTAGTTGTAACAAAACTTTTCAACTGCATTGAAACCGGCAAATAAAAAACATCAGAATCTGATATCGAAAAAACACCAAAAGCTTGCGGATGATTATCAGCAGGTACCATTGCTTTATGCCCATCGAAAATTACCGTTTTTGCAGTTGCCGAATCACCCTGAATCATATCCTTAAACTATCTGTGTGTTGAATGATGTTGCAAAAGTAGTAATTTATAATCATTTTAAAGAACAACATTTTTCTATTTTATTGATATTAAATTGATTATGATATATTAATTACTGTTAATTCAATAACAAGATGGTGCTATAAATAGAAAAAAGCGGTAATTTTGCAGCCGGAAAAAATATATCCTCCTCATTATAAACTATATGGATCTAATTCAAAATATCAGAGAAAGAGCAAAAGGTACCAATAAAAAAATTGTGCTGCCAGAAGGCACAGAAGAACGAACCATGCGTGCTGCAGATATTATTCTGGAAGAAAACATTGCTGAAATTATCCTCCTTGGAAATGAAGCAATAATTATGGAAAATGCATCTCATTGGAATCTTAAAAATATCAGAAAAGCAACCATTATTGATCCTGTTGCGCACAGCAGGAAACAGTATTTCGCTGAAATGCTTGTTACAATAAGAAAAAGTAAAGGTCTTACAATTGAAGAGGCACTGGTTCTTGTTGAGAACCCGCTTTATCTGGCTGTTTTACTTATCAAAAATGGTGATGCTGACGGAGAGGTGGCGGGTGCAAACAATTCTACAGGCGATGTGCTTCGTCCTGCCTTTCAAATCGTCAAGACACAACCCGGTTTTTCTGCTGTTTCAGGTGCATTTATCATGATTGTACCCGACAAAAACTATGGTGAAGATGGCATTTTGGTTTTTGCTGATTGCGCCGTAAATCCTGATCCAACGGTAAAAGAACTTGCTGAAATAGCTGTAGCTTCGGCACAAACAGCAAAAAATATCGCCGGTATCGAACCGAGGGTAGCCATGTTAAGCTTCTCTACCAAAGGTAGTGCAAATCATGAAAAAGCTGATAAGGTAATTGAAGCTACAAAACTTGCAAAAATCATGGATCCAACGCTTCAAATAGAAGGGGAACTTCAGGCAGATGCAGCCATAGTGGAATCAATCGGAAGAAAAAAAGCTCCGGGATCAAGCATTGCAGGCAGGGCAAATGTTTTGGTTTTTCCATCCCTCGAATCTGGAAATATAGCCTACAAACTTGTACAACGTCTTGCAGGAGCTGAAGCAATAGGGCCAGTTTTGCAAGGAATGGCAGCACCAATCAACGATCTTTCGCGCGGATGTTCAGTAGAGGACATTGTAAACCTTGTAGCAATTACTGTCAATCAGGTTAACGGATCAAATAATAACAGATAAATCTCTTAAAAAAAATATAAATATGAGCGAAACATTAGCAGATTTCAGTTTGGGAAAACGCCCCCAGACAAAAGGAATGATTCAGAAGGTGGGTGTGGTCGGTTGCGGCACGGTTGGACAGGAGATTGTTCGCACAATTAGTGAATACGGTATAGATGTAGTTTTTCTCGATCTGACCGAAGAACGCGTTCAAGAAGCTTTTGTACATATAGGCGAACAACTTGATGAAGTTATCAACCATTGGGGTCTTACTCCCGGCGAAAAACGCGCCATACTGAGTCGCATCAAAGGAACAACGAACTATAATGATCTCGCTGAATGCGACATCGTCATCGAATCGATCAGTTCACGAAAAAAAGGAACAAGCCTCGAAATAAGAAAAGAAATTTTTCAAAAGATAGAATCGGTAGTCAAGCCAGACGCTATTATCTCTTCAAATATCGCAACATTGATGATTTCTGATCTGTCAAACGGATTGAAGCATCCTGAAAGAGCGATTGGAATGCATTTCATTTTACCAATAAGTAAAACAAATGTCATTGAAGTTGTAAAAGGAATCAACTCTTCTGATGAGGCATTCGGTCAAGTGGTGAAATTTGCCGGAATGATCAATAAAAAAATCATCAAACTGAACGAATCTCCAGGCAACATTGTTACCCGTATGTTGGTCACAACAATCAATGAGGCATGCGAAATCCTTATGGAAGGAGTTGCTTCCGTCACTGATATTGATATGGCTATGCGGGAATCAACCGGCTACCTTTATGGCCCCTTTGCAATGGCCGATCGTATTGGTCTGGACAAAGTACTCAAATACATGGAAAACCTCTATCAAGAGTATGGTGACAAAAAATACAAGCCTTCACCTATCATAAAACGACTTGTTAGAGCCAATTATCTGGGCCGGATCACTGACCGTGGGTTTTATAACTACAAATCAGGTAAGCCTGTTGATCAAACAGTTACATGTGCCGTTATCAAATAGTAAAACAAAAAAGAAAGAAATAAGATGAAGATCATTGTTCTGAACTGCGGAAGTTCATCCATCAAATATCAGCTTTTTGAGATGCCTGCCAAAGCAGTGCTTGCAAAAGGTATCGTTGACAAAATCGGCTTGAAAGGCGCAGCCATTAAGCACAAGCGCAGCGATGGCACAGAAGTGAAATTGGAAGGCGAGATTCTCGATCACCAATCAGGAATTGAGTTTTTGCTTGGCATTTTAATCAGCGAAAAATATGGCAGTATCAAGTCCCTCGACGAGATTGATGCTGTCGGTCACCGCGTGGTTCATGCGGGAGAAAAATTTAGCGGCAGCGTTTATGTTACTGAAGAAGTAATTGCAGCACTTGAAGATTGTGTTGACCTGGCTCCACTGCATAATCCTCCAAATCTCAAGGGTATTTATGCCATGAAAGACCTGCTCCCTGAAGTGCCTCAGGTTGGTGTTTTTGATACGGCTTTCCATCAGACCATGCCACCCAAAGCCTATCTGTATGGCCTACCCTACTCACTTTACGAAAAATATAAAATCCGCCGGTATGGCTTCCACGGAACCAGTCACAAATATGTTTCAAAACGCGCTTGCGAGGCTCTCGGACTTGACATAAACACGCAAAAAATCATTACCTGTCACCTTGGCAACGGAGCTTCCATGGCTGCTATTGACGGCGGAAAGTCTATTGATACAACAATGGGCATGACGCCTCTCGAAGGACTTATCATGGGAACCCGCTGTGGCGACCTGGATGTTGGCGCCCTGCTTTATATTGCAGACAAAGAAGAAACAAGCATTCCTTATACGAGTACGCTTGTAAACAAGTTTTCTGGTATGTTAGGTATTTCCGGTATTTCATCGGATATGCGCGACATCGAAATAGCTGCTGAAAATGGCAATGAACGCGCCAAAATTGCCATGGAAATGTATCAATACAGGGTGCGTAAATATATTGGCGCTTATGCAGCTGCTATGGGAGGTGTCGACATCATTATTTTCACCGGTGGAATCGGAGAAAACGATACTGTTACTCGCACCAAATCGCTTGAAGGACTTGAATTTTTCGGTGTAAAAATTGACGTTGAAAAATCTTTGAAATCGAGAGGTAAGGAAGAGGTAATCAGTACTCCGGATTCTAAAGTAAAGGTGATTGTAGTTCCAACAGACGAAGAACTTATGATTGCATCCGACACCTATGAAATTTACGAACAAATTGCGCAGGGAATTAACAACTGATTTCTAAGTTAATCGAATAAGAAAAAGCCTGTAAACATTTTGTTTACGGGCTTTTTAATTGAAAGGACTAAAAATCTGGTATGACTCAACATTTTCTTGTTTTACTGATAGCGCTATCATTTTTAAATCATTTTAAGGATTAAGGAAAGAAGGATTTCAAGACTTTGCACAATAGAAAAGTATCAAATTCACGTTTAAACAATGGGCAAAGCGCCCTCTTCGTTCATGGAAAAAGCGTATTTTTGCCACCAAAACTTAAAAACCTGTTTATGTTTGCACTGTTCATGAAAGAAATCAGCAGCTTTTTAAGCTCATTGATAGGCTACATGGTTATTGCCGTGTTTTTGCTTATCAACGGCTTGTTTCTGTGGGTTTTTCCGACCGATTTTAATATCATGGACTATGGTTACGCCAGCCTTGAAGGCTTATTTATTCTGGCACCCTTTGTATTTCTTTTTCTTGTGCCTGCCGTTACTATGCGTTCGTTTGCAGATGAAAAAAAAACGGGAACGATTGAAATGCTGCTTACCAAACCATTGACCGATCTTCAAATTATCCTTGCAAAATATTTCGCCAGTCTGGCGTTGGTGCTTTTTTCGTTAATTCCGACTTTCATTTACTATTTTTCTGTGCATCAATTGGGTCTGCCTCCCGGAAACCTCGATTCGGGTGGTATCTGGGGAGCCTACATTGGACTTTTTCTTCTGGGAGCTGCATTTGTTGCCATTGGCATCTTCAGCAGCAGCATTACCGACAATCAGATTCTCGCCTTTATTCTTGCAGTCGTCTTAAGCGGATTTGTATTTACCGGATTTGAATTTATTTACTCACTCTCATGGTTTGGAAAAGTTGATCTTTTTATCAAACAGCTAGGCATTTCAGCACACTATAGTTCTATCAGCCGCGGTGTTGTCGACACACGTGATTTACTTTATTTCTTCAGTCTGATCGCTCTTTTTATCAGTTTCACCAAATTGTCCTTAGCAAGCAGAAAATGGTAAAACACAAAGAAAATAGATTGCCAAAAATATTCAAGGCAAAGGATATCAGAAAAAACAACCTGATCGAATTTGCCCTTGTAGTAGTTGTGATACTTGTCCTGAATGTGATAGGATCCTTCCTTTTTACACGTTTTGATCTCACAAGCGAAAAACGCTATACCCTTGCACCAGCGACAAAAAACCTGCTGAAGTCGGTTAACGATTATGTTTATTTCAGGGTTTATCTCGAAGGTGACTTTCCGGCGGGCTTCAAAAAACTTCGGCGCGAAACCAAGGAAATGCTCGACGAATTCAGGGCTTACAACAAATACATTGAGTACGAATTCATCAATCCGATGGCAGGAAGCAACAAGCAGGATGTCGATGAAACTATAAAAGTGCTTGTTGAACGCGGGCTTCAGCCAACCGACCTTCAGGTACGCACTGCTGAGGGAATGCAGCAAAAGGTGATTTTTCCCGGAGCGATGGTAATGTACCGCGACAAAGAGCTTCCGCTCGATTTACTGGAAAGCCAGATCAACACGCCGGCTGAAATGGTTTTAAACAATTCGATACAAAATCTGGAATTCAAACTGGCCGAAGTCATCAGAAAACTTTCTCAATTACAAAAACCCGCAATTGCATTCACCGAGGGCAATGGCGAACTGAATGAAGGAGATGTGCATGATGTGACCCAGACACTTTTACAGAATTATCGTGTTGACAGAATTATTATCGGAGGCAGAATCAGTGCTTTGACGCGTCGATCTGAGCCTGACAATGAAGGAAATGTGCGAATATTACCCAATTATCAAACCATCATTATTGCAAAGCCTACCATTCCGTTTGATGAAAAGGACAAGTTTATTATCGATCAGTATATAATGTATGGCGGAAAGGTTCTTTGGCTTGTTGATCCTGTTTTAGCAAGCATGGACAGCCTTCAGATGCGTGAATCCACCATTGGGATTGATATGGATACAAAGCTCGATGATCAGTTGTTTAAATATGGTGTTCGGTTAAATAAAAATCTTGTGCTCGACCTCAATTCTGCGTCTATTCCACTTAGAACCGGACAAGTTGCAGGGCAGGCGCAGATTGAATATTTCCGCTGGCACTATTTTCCGCTGCTGAGTCAGGCATCCAACCACCCCATTGTTAGAAACATCAACGCAATCAAAGCTGATTTCACGAGTTCGATTGATACGGTTCTTGTAGATTATGTGCGAAAAACACCTTTACTAAAAACCTCTGATTATTCCCGTACTGTTGGCACTCCTGCTCTTATCACACTGGCAATGTTGCGTGAAAAACCAGATGAGCGGATGTATAATAAAAAAGGACAGGCTACAGCTTATCTGCTCGAGGGCACATTTCCTTCTTTATTTTCCAATCGTATGCCACCGGAAATAACAGGCAGTAAAGACATTGGTTTTCTGGAAACAAGTAAACCTACTGCAATGATTGTCGTTGCTGATGGCGATATCATCCGAAACCAGTTTCACATTCCACAAGGCTACCCTTTGCCGCTGGGATTTGATCAATTTACCCGCCAAACATACGGAAACAAGGACTTTATCCTGAATGCCATCAGTTATCTGGCGGATGAATCAAGTTTGGTAAGTATACGCTCGAGGGAACTTAAAATCCGAATGCTTGACATGCCAAAAGTTAACAGTTCACGGCTGCATTGGCAAGTAATCAATATTTTGGTTCCGGTAGTAATCGTGCTGATTTTTGGTATTGTGCTGGCGATATTAAGAAAAAAACGTTACGCCAGATAAACCTGTTTTGTTTAATATTTTTGAATTGAAAAGGACATCATGAAAAAAAATAAATTTGCCATAATCCTCACGCTTTTATTGATTTTGATTGCGGTTTTGCTTGTATTTAATAAAAACTATACTTCAACACTTCAGTCAAAAAACACTGATTTTGCAGTACTTGATACAGCAAGTGTCACAAAAATTTTCATTGCAAATCTCGACACCAACGAGGTCTTGCTCGAACGCAAAAAAAACGGGTGGACAGTAAACGAAACCTACAAAGCGCAACAGCAAAAAGTTGATGCTTTGCTAAATACAATGTTGAAATTACGCGTCAGAGGACCTGTTTCGCTGGCAAGCCATGACAATGTTGTTTCGCGCATGGCTGGCATTGCAATTAAAGTAGAAGTTTATCAGATAGTTCCATTGATCAATTTTTTTGATCGTATACAGCTTTTCCCAAGAGAAAAAAGAACAAAGGTTTATTATGTTGGCGATGTGCCAAAAGACAATATCGGCACATTTATGCTCAAGGAAGGTGCTTCAACAGCCTACATCATGTATCTGACAGGCTTTAAGGGATTTGTCATGTCAAGATACTCACCTATTCTTGACGATTGGAGAGATCATGGTGTTTTTCGCAAAAGACTTAACGAAATTCAGTCTGTTCAGATTGAGTTCAATGAAAATCCGGATCAGAGTTTCAAAATTGAAAAGACCGACCGCCATAATTATAAAGTTACCAGACTTAAGGATAATTTCGTTTTGCCGGTATATGATACGCTTCGATTGCTCAACTATCTGACCTCTTTTAACGATATTCGTTTTGAGGCTTTACTCAACACAGGAATGCCTGCCATAAAGCGTGATTCAATCATAAATTCACCCTTTTTGCATAGAATAACACTCGTCGACACAGATGGTGAAAGCAATACTGTCACCACATTTTGGAAAAAAACTTTTGCTGAACACCTTGAAATTGAATATCATCTCGTGCCACTTGACTTAGATCGCATGTATGCTTTGGTCAACGAAAACCGTGATTTCGTGCTTATTCAGTATTATAGTTTTGATAAATTACTCAGACCACTGCAGTACTTTGAACCTGGCAAGATTGATGACTGGTACTAAGTGAGCAGTATTAATTTCTGACAAAGATTTCCTTTGAGAGAATCTGATTGAGGCCGGGGTTAACAATTTCAATTTTCAGAACCCCCGAACTGTCTGCCAAAAGTTCAAGTTTTTCACCATCGAGCATGGGCAGGTATTCCGGACAAGCAATATTAGGCCCTGTTTTTCTCTTTCCAACAACCTGAAGCTTATAACGGCCGGTTTCACGTTCAGCTATAAATCTTGAGAAAGAACTGCAGCCATCATAGCCAATTATGCCAAAAAATACAACACTGAATTTTGATCCCAAATTCACTGTATCAGCTACCTGAATACTGTCCACTTGAATGAGATATTCTTCATATTTAGTTTTTCCACCTTTATTGCATGAGGCTATAGCAACAATTGAAAAAACAACCAACAGAAAACCTAAATACTTAATATTTAACTTCATAACAATAATAATTAATGATATTTTAAAAAGCCTGAACCGCTAATAGCCGTAAGCCCTTCCCTCCAATTTTTCTACTTCAACACTAAAAACGCAAACATTTTCAATGGCCGGTGCGCTGTATTTATACTCCTCATCCGTATATTGATTCATGATAACATTCAGCGCGTCCATTTTTTCATTTGAGTCTTCAATGAATTTAACCTTTCCATGAGCAAGCACAGACCTGTATTTCATTGAATAACTACAGGCCACTTCAGTATTTTGCCAGCGCAGCAGATGATCTGTACTGAAAGCAACACAAACATTTGGATTATTTTCAAGTGCTTTTAGCTTTTTCCCCTCAGGGCCTGAATGAAAAAAGATTGTTCTGTTCCGAAAACCGAAATTCATATGAATCACATAGGGCTTACCATCGGCATCAATCATTGCCAGACTGCAATACTGACATTTTTGGATTATTGCTTCTATCTCAGGTTCAAAACTTAGGATACGGCTTTTCATAACTAAAATATTTGTGCTAAAATTAAAACTTAAAATTAATATAAAGCCGAGAAATTGACGCCAAAAAGGAATTCAGGAACCCACCCGCCATTGCTAAATGTATGTGAAAGTCTGAAACCGATGTTCACAGGTGCAGGAAAGTTCAGAAAGTGCCAGTCGCTATGCAGTTCCATTCCGGCAGACATATAATCATTTGTTTGCCCTGAATGGCTTCCGGAAAAATAATCAAAAAACAGACCTGAGCGTATTCTCTTTAAATAAAACACAGTTGGCAGATTTAATTCAGGGTATAAAAGCGGAAACACATAGTCGGTTTTAAGCGAAACCAATTCATCAAAAAACAAGCTGTTGTATCCCCGGGGAAAAGAGGCATAGCTGCCGAACTGGTAATAACCTGTAACTTCATTTTGCCATGCTCCATAAAGCCTCAAACCATGATGGGGCGCCAATCCCGGAAAAAATAAACTGGCGCTGGCAAAAATCTGCTTCGATGGTTCAGCATCGAAAGGCGTATGCCTGAAAATCAATCGTGCTGATTGTCCCCATGCAGGCAAAAGATCTCTTGCAGACATGCGTGTCTGATTGTAAATAAAAATATCATAACCTATTGAAGAGACAAGGTTATGTTTAAAATTCAAACCAATTTCCGGTGCCATTTCACGGTAAATCTGTCTGAAACTAAGTGCAGGCTGTAATCCTCTGATCCAGCGGTCACGTGTGAAGTTCAATGGTACTCTCATTCCTAAATTCCAGTCCGTTTCCCACCATTTAAGGTCAACAGTTTTTCCTTCCAAGGTTGTTTTTCCTCGTCTGAGGCCAGTACTAAAACCGGCATTGATTGCTGGAAAAAGCCCGAGATAGGTCATGTTTAAAACAGTCTTGCCGGTTTGTTCGTTCAAATCATAACTGTAGCCAAGTTCGGCAACCATTGTGCTGAGTGAGTTCTGAGACAAAATACTGAATCCAGGTCCAAAGTTTTGGTTGTTGGCTTCCAAATACACCGGCGACCAGCTATGAACATGAAATAAATTATTGATTCGCCGGTATTTTTTCACAGGAAAAATACTGTCGGGAATTGCCACTGCATCAATATTAAATTTCTCCTTTGCAGACAATTTTTCTGCAAGATCAAAAGAATTGTTTAATACATCAGAAAGGGGCACGTTCAACAAATCCTTCGTTTTCAGCGCCTGAATTTTCCAGCCGTCGGCACTATAATCTGCATAAACCAACTGCTCATTTTTAGCATCGAAATCGGCATCAGCTGCTCCAAAACGTGAAGAACCCAACTGCCGAAGTTCATTTGTTTCCAGATTAAAAGCGAAAATATTACTGATTCCTGACCATGCTCCATGCAAAATCATCAGATTATCATTTACCGCCGACAAGCTGAAATCGGTGTAGCCAAAAGGAATTAAAACTTCCTGCTTCCTTGAAATAGTACTTACTTTCATCAAAGCTTTGCCATTTTGCCCTATAACCAATGCAACAATATGTTCACGATCGCTCATCCATTTTGGGGTCTGAAAAAACAGGCTGTCGCTGCTCAGCCTGAAAAGTTCTTCAGCGCTTTCGCTACCCAAAACAACAATGGAGTGCCTGCCTGTTGGCGAGGTTTCAGCCACTACAATTTTCCTGTTACAGGAACTTATATCAGGCGCGAAAAAATTGCTTCCAAAAGTAAGCTGTCTTATTTTTCCTGTTCCAATATCACCAATTTTAATAATACTGAAATTCCTGTTCGACCATCTGAGGTCTGGCTGAAACTCATTCCAGACAACCAAACTATCGGTAGCAGAAAGACTATGATTAAAGATACTGCCAGGTGTAAACAGCACTTTTTCGAGGCTGTCCTGAATCAAAACAATGCGCCGGATGTCGGCCATTGAGCTGCGAATTGCAACAATGCTGCCATCACTGAGAACCTGAGGAAAGCGGTAATTTGTGTATATTTTTTTTGATGGACTAATAATCTGCGCTGGTGTTTTTATGCTTAAACTATCTTGAAGCGCCCATATCAAACGGAGCGAGTCCATTGTTTCACGATAAAGCTGTTTCTTTCCCCGCCCGCTTATTTCCTTTAAAGCGCTTGTGAAAGGTGCCAACAGAAATGGCCTTCTTGCAGTTTTATCGAGTACATTTTCCCACAGCTCAGGCCCATATTTTTCTTTATTGAAAGCTGTCATAAAGTATCCAAACTCATAAATGTCCGGCACATGATGCCGGTAAGAGCCAAAATATGCTTTGTCATAGGAATAGCTTCCTTTTTCGAGCAGTTGTGCTCTTAGTCCTGCCTCAAACAAAGGCTGCCGACCACGGCCACTGAATGACATTGCTGTTTCTGCAACCACAGCATCTCCTTCGAGAAACCAGTTTGGAATAAAAATACCAAGCAAAGCTGCAGTACCCTGTTGTCCAAGCACAGTCGAAAGGAACTTTCCAAAACCCTCGTCAAGTCGTTTAATCTGTGCTACATGCCTCATTTCATGGACACTTAACTGACGAAACCATTCCTGACCGTAACCATCCTGCGGAGGCATATGAAAAAAGTCAAGTCTTCTTGGTGCCCATGCTACAGTGGCATTCGATATCACGCTTTGTGTGTGAAAAATCAAATCAGACTTAGTCGGTTTTGCATTTAAATCTGCTCTTACTGCCGGATAACAAAATTCAAGCATATTGGCCAGATACTGTGCCTGAAGCCGATTATCATCAGGGAAAATCAACCTGAAATGAGGTGTCTTCAACTGTTTCCAACGCACCGAAGCAGGATCCTGACCACTCAGATAATACTGGGCTGAAGCAGTAAAGAAAAGAAAAAAGAAAAAAACCAAAAAAACGCACTTTCTTATCATAGTGTTTTGAAAGTTTTATGAAGGTCAAAGATATGAGTTTTGTATTAGTCTTCTATACAACTTTTTTGCGGGCATTTTAAAAATATACTACCCTGAAAGTATTTTAATTAGGAAATCTAAACTAGCTAACAGACTGTTTTTTAGTGATGTTTAGGTTGATTCTCTGATTAAAAAAGAAGTTTCATCAAAATCCGGAATTAAGCAGCTCAGAAAAAGGCAGTCCACGGCATTGTTTTCGGTGGGTCTGCAACAATTGAAAGAGCCAGCTTTTTTATAGGATGTTCAAAAGCGATGGAATGTGAATGAAGGCAAATGGAGCCGTCAACATTTGAGCGCTTATCACCATATTTAAGGTCGCCCAAAATCGGGCAACCCATTGCTGCAAGTTGCACCCTGATTTGGTGATGTCTTCCGGTAAGCAAGGTTATTTCCAAAAGGAAAAAGGATTTTGAAACACCCGTGACTCTGTACTTTAATTGTGCATTTTTAGCTCCAGATACACTTTCTTTTGAGATATAAGATTTATTCTGAGCTTCATTTTTGACAAGAAAGTGCTCTAGAAAACCTTCCTCATCAGGTGGTTTATTTCTTACAATTGCAAGGTACTTTTTATCAAAATCCCTTTCCCTGACCAAAGCTGTCATGCGTGTGAGTGCTTTGCTGGTTTTCGCAAAAACAACTGCCCCACTCACCGGCCTGTCGATGCGATGGACCAGACCTGCAAAAACATTTCCCTGTTTGTTATAGGTAGTTTTCAAATAGCTTTTTACATCATCCAACAGGCTTACATCACCTGTTTTATCGCCTTGTACAATCTCTGAAGGCAATTTATTGACGACCAGTAAATGATTGTCTTCAAACAATATACGATTTGAAATGTCGGTCACAACAAGCTTTTTTCAAAGAAACATGTTAATATTGCTCGCGCTCACTGGGAAAATTAACTGATTTCACATCTGTAATATAAGAGCCTACAGAGCCTTTAATTTCTTCATATAAGTTGTGATATCGTCTCAAAAAACGTGGCGAAAACTTCTGGTTTATACCTAACATATCGTGTAAAACCAGCACCTGACCATCCACGCCACTTCCGGCACCTATTCCTATTGTAGGGATGCGGGCCGCTTGTGTAACTTCGGTTGCAAGCTGGGATGGTATTTTTTCCAGGACTATTCCAAAACAGCCTGCCTGCTCTAGAATCGTTGCATCACGACGCAATTTGTCAGCCTCTCGTTCTTCGGTGGCGCGTACCACGTATGTGCCGAACTTATTAATGCTTTGCGGGGTAAGTCCAAGGTGTCCGAGGATAGGTATGCCTGCGCTGAGAATACGGTCAATAGACTCTACAATTTCTTCGCCACCTTCCATTTTCACAGCATTTGCGCCTGACTCCTTCATAATACGAATTGCTGAATGGAGCGCCTCCTTTGAGTTGCCCTGATACGTTCCAAACGGCATGTCGACCACCACGAGCGAGCGTGTAACTGCTCTCATGACAGAGGAAGCGTGATAGATCATTTCATTCAATGTAATGGGCAAAGTGGTTTTATGCCCTGCCATCACATTGGAAGCGCTGTCGCCAACAAGGATTACATCAATGCCTGCCTCATCAAGAATTTTTGCCATAGAAAAATCATAGGCAGTAAGCATAGCAATTTTCTCGCCCTTCAGCTTCATCTCCTGAAGCACATGGGTTGTAATTTTTGGAATATCCTGAGATAAGTACATGTCTAATATTTTTATGAAAAGAAAAATTATTTCTAAATCGGATTTTATAAAGCTAAAATGGCCAAAAAAACACTAAAGGCCAACAAAAGCACGTTTAAAAAAATAAAGAACTTTAAATTTAACAGTGATGACTCTGAAAATTGCTTCATATAAAAGACTTTTTCTATAAAAAGCTGTGGCAAAGTTACACCATTCTTTTATCGAAAATTGTTAAAGCAGGTAACAGATTCATTCAAATCTTCAATATTGAAAAATTGCTAAAGCAATTAGTATTAATTTTGCCCCCTAATTTTAAAATTATGACAAGGTACTTTCTGGCAATAATCTCTATAGCATTCATTTTATTTTTCAGCGCTTGCAGCACAGAGGTGGATAATTATGCCGAATACAAAGACATTACAATTGTGTATGGAATTCTTGAAACTGGTGTCGATACAACTTTTATCAAAATAACAAAAGCATTTCTGGGACCTGGCAATGCTTTATTGTTTGCCAGAAACCCTGATTCAAGCAATTACGCAGGCAAACTAAACGTCAGTCTTTTAGGCAGACGCAACAGTGTTGATCTGCCGGCGATAATTTTGGATACCATTACAAAACGAAATAAACTTGCCGGCGATTCAATTTTTTATTTTCCTGAACAAAAACTGTATTATACAACTACACCGCTCGTTGCAGATGCAGCCTACACCTTAGTTGTTGATAAAGGTGACAATGAAATCAGGTCGAGCACAACCCTTGTCAAAGAGTTTTCGATTCAGCAGCCTATAAACCGGATCAATTTTGCTGCAACCGTTCCAACGCCCATTCGCTGGAGTTCGGCTGAAAGTGGAAAGCGCTATGAGGTAAGCATGAAGTTTTTTTACAAGGAGCTTCATCCAGGAAATCCTGATACTATCAGCAAATCGCTCACATGGTTTCTGGGAACCAGAAAATCAAACAGCCTTTCGGGAGGCGAAACCCTTGAAATAACCTACTTAGGGGAAACTTTTTACAACCTTCTTGGCAATCAGCTCAGCAGCGGCCTTAACATTAAAAGATTTGCAGGAAATGTTGATGTCGTTATATCCTCTGGCGGTGATGACCTCAGCACCTACATTGATGTGAATGCTCCAAGCAATAGCATTGTCATGGAAATTCCAGAATTTACGAATATAGAAAATGGCTACGGGATTTTCTCTTCAAGAAAAACTATCAGCCGAAATTACAGACTTTCCGTTCAGAGTGAAGTTAAATTGGTTGAAGATTTTAACTGGGGTTTTGTTCTAAATCGATAAAATCGATCCTTTTTCCGTTTTACGCAATCTTTCTTTGACACCAAATTTAGGCTTAATAAAGACTAATCCTTATTGTTACCAGAAGTGTTATACCTTCCGGAATCTTCATAATTTACGAATTTATTCTGATCCTCAATTCACATGAAACGAACGGTGAGCACAACCATTCTGTCTTTTTGTCACCTTCCGACTGTCAGACTAATACACAAATGACAATGCATTTAAACTACTGTAAATCAGTATTATAATTTTAACATGTTCATAATGACATGTTTAAAGAATGTGTTTTTTTAAAAAATGTCAAAATTTTATTGGTTGGCATAATCATTGTCAAATCAATAACAGTAAATTAAAATTAAGACATTCAAACTTATATTTCAGGAGGAAAACATAATGGGAAAAATTATCGGAATCGACTTAGGAACTACAAATTCCTGCGTATCCGTGATGGAAGGCAATGAGCCTGTTGTAATTCCAAACAGCGAAGGACGTCGTACAACACCTTCAGTAGTTGGTTTTGCCGACAACGGTGAACGTAAAGTTGGTGATCCTGCAAAACGTCAGGCCATCACGAACCCTACCAAGACAATATTTTCTATCAAACGTTTCATGGGAGAAAATTTCGACCGTGTAACAACCGAAACCGGAAGAGTCCCTTTCAAAGTAGTGAAGGGCGACAACAATACACCCCGGGTTAAAATAGAAGATCGTTTATACACGCCACAAGAAATTTCAGCAATGATTCTTCAAAAAATGAAGAAAACTGCTGAAGATTATCTTGGCCAAACAGTTACTGAAGCTGTGATTACGGTACCGGCATATTTTAGCGATTCACAACGTCAGGCAACAAAAGAAGCCGGAGAAATTGCCGGACTTAAGGTTCGTAGAATCATCAACGAGCCTACTGCAGCTGCACTTGCTTATGGCCTTGACAAAAAAAGAAGCGACATAAAAGTTGCCGTCTACGACTTAGGTGGAGGAACTTTTGATATTTCAATTCTCGAACTGGGAGATGGCGTATTTGAAGTGAAATCGACAAATGGCAACACCCACCTTGGTGGTGATGACTTCGATCACAATATCATTAACTGGCTGGCAGAAGAATTTAAACAAGATGAAGGTCTTGACCTGAGAAAAGATCCAATGGCATTGCAACGCCTGAAAGAGGCCGCTGAAAAAGCCAAGATTGAGCTCTCAAGTTCTACCGAAACTGAAATCAACCTGCCATATATTATGCCTGTTGATGGCGTTCCAAAGCATCTTGTTCGTAAGCTAACACGTTCAAAATTTGAACAACTCAACGATCAGCTTATCCGCGCAACGATAGAGCCCTGTCGTCAGGCGCTCAAAGATTCCGGCCTCTCAGCTGCCGATATTGATGATGTAATACTTGTTGGTGGTTCAACACGTATTCCGGCCATTCAGCAAATTGTAAAAGATTTCTTTGGCAAAGAACCATCAAAAGGAGTTAATCCTGACGAAGTTGTAGCTATTGGTGCTGCTATTCAAGGTGGCGTTTTAACCGGAGAAGTAAAAGATGTTCTGCTGCTGGATGTAACACCGCTTTCACTTGGTATTGAGACTTTAGGAGGTGTAATGACGCGTCTGATCGAATCAAACACGACCATTCCTACAAGAAAATCGGAAACTTTTTCAACTGCATCCGACAATCAGCCATCAGTAGAAATACATGTACTACAGGGTGAACGCCCAATGGCAAACCAAAATAAAAGTATCGGACGTTTCCACTTAGATGGAATTCCACCGGCACCTCGCGGAATACCTCAGGTTGAAGTTACTTTCGATATTGACTCAAACGGTATTCTTCATGTTTCAGCCAAAGACAAGGCAACAGGAAAAACTCAAAGTATCCGTATCGAAGCTTCATCAGGATTAAGCGATGCTGATATTCAGCGCATGAAAGAAGAAGCTACAGCCAATGCTGAATCAGACAAAAAAGAGCGCGAACGCGTTGATAAACTCAATGCTGCAGATGCACTTATTTTTCAGACAGAGAAGCAGCTGAAGGAATATGGCGACAAATTGCCGGCTGAAAAGAAAACTGAGATCGAAGGTGCCCTGGAACAATTGAAAAATGCACACAGAAATCAGGATGTGACTGCAGTTGACAGCGCCATGACCAAACTTAACGGTATCTGGCAATCGGCAAGTGAGGAAATGTACAAGAACACACAAGCTGATGCAAATGCGCAGCAAAATCCGGGAGCCGGAGCTGACGCAGATGCCGGAGCCAAAAAACCTGGCGATGACGAAGTTACTGATGTAGATTTTGAAGAAGTCGACGACAAGAAATAAACGTCAATTCAAACTCAATATATATTTAAAAGGCGACCTTTAGGGGTTGCCTTTTTTTTGCTATTGAGCGACGAATACAAGTTTTGAAAAGGCAACAATTCTGCCGTTTATGATGAGGTTGGCAAAGTATACTCCTTCAGGCAATCCATTTGGATTCCATTTCAAAGAAGTTTGGCCTTGGTTGACTTGCTGTTTGAATACAATCTGACCAAACATATTGCCAATAAGAACTTCTACATCAGCATTCAATAATGGAAACGACAGACTTGTTTCTTCTGAAAAAGGATTTGGATAGATAGAAAATGGCTGTATGGCAACATCAAAATCCTGCACTCCCAGACTTTTATCAGGCATCAGTTTTATTGCAACAGGCCTGTGATCTGAAACGTGCTGATCATATTCCTGCCATCCACCTGCCAAATATTCATCAATTTTTACAACACGTACTTCAGAAGTATCATTATCAAAAGCATCAAAAAGTTCATTGGTGATAATAATATGGTCAAGGTGAGAAGGCCAGGAAGGATAAGACCAGTTTGCGCTGTTTCCGTTTGCAATTCCAAGATCGGCAAATAAATAGTTTTCCTTATCATCCAAAATGTTTCTGAAAACATTGTGGTCATATGGATCTTCAATTACATCATTCAAATCTCCGACGATAATGACATTTTTATCATTAAAATTAACATCCACATATTCTTTCAGAAGATTAACAGCAATAAACCTTCGGGTTTCCTCATCATTTGGATTGGATATATTCATAAAACCATCGCCACAACATTTCAAATGGTTGTTTATAACAATATAGTTTTGGTTTCTGAAATTAAAATCAATCACGACAGGTGCTCTGGGAAATGGGCTTCTAAAGCTTGAGGCCGTATAAATCTCATAAATCTGGTTTATTTGAATTGTATTGTGCTTGTATATATAAACCAAACCCCCAAACCTGGCCGATTTAAAAAACCCGCTGTAGCCTTCAAGGTTTATAAGCATCTGCTTAAATGCGACGGTATCGCCAATCTCCTGAAATGCTATCAGGTCAACATCGAGGTCATTGATAATTGCAGTAACATAATCAAGGGTAGTTTGCCCGTTTTTTGGAAACCACTCAATGTTCCAAGTCATCACTTCAAGCGTTTTTTCAGTACCCAAAACAGGATATCCGATGCTTTGTGAGTTGACTGAATGAGATGCAAAAACCAGAGCAAAAGCCCAAAAAAAATACTTCATAAAATTAACGGTATAGAATACTATTGAGCTGCAAAGCTAGCAGACATTTACTTCATGCAACCAAAAAGGTAATAAAATACCTGTTCGGTCTGGGTTTACTATAAAAAAAGCAAACAAGATTCTGAATATTGGATTCCAGCAAAGATTATAGAAAAACCAAATTATGATCAAAAATGAATTTAAAAATCAGACTATTTCAATGGTTTGTTTTGGCTTTTTGGAACTTTTTTGCCACAATACGGACACACAACCCAAAGTGTTTCAAGCTGGCTGAGACATATTTCGAAAAGTTGCATTTTTGTAAGATCCTTCTTTAACAGATCTATCTCCAATTGAATTGGAATTTCATTTATTCAATCAATGCATTCACGCTCAAAAACAAATAATCCATTACTTTTATGCCAACATTTTTCCAATAATTAGTTTGATCAATTTAATCAAAATGACATCAATAAATAATTTCACTTCACCTGACCACTACCTTGTAGATGATCTGCTTACAGAAGAACATAAAATTATCCGTTCGGCAGTGCGTGACTGGGTGAACCGTTCGGTTAAACCTTTTATCGAAGCGCACTTTGAAAAAGCCATTTTCCCAAAAGCCCTTATCAAAGAATTGGGTGAAATTGGTGCTTTCGGGCCTTTCATTCCTGAGGAATTTGGTGGTGCAGGATTGGACTATATAAGTTATGGAATCATCATGCAGGAACTTGAAAGAGGCGATTCCGGGCTTCGTTCGATGGCATCTGTGCAAACTTCGCTGGTCATGTACCCAATTTTTAGCTTCGGCACAGAAGACCAAAAGCGCAAATTTCTTCCTAAACTTGCAACCGGAGATATGGTCGGCTGTTTTGGCCTTACAGAGCCCAATCATGGATCTGATCCCGGAAGCATGATCACACGTTTCAAAGACATGGGCGACCATTATCTGCTGAATGGTGCCAAAATGTGGATCACCAACGCCTCTATCGCTGATGTTGCTGTGGTTTGGGCAAAAGATGAGCATGATGTAATTCGCGGATTGCTTGTTGAGAAAGGAATGCCAGGTTTTACAACACCAGAAACCCATGGAAAATGGTCGTTGAGGGCATCTATTACAGGCGAGCTTGTTTTCGATAACGTGAAGGTGCCAAAAGAAAATCTGCTGCCCGGAGCAAAAGGGCTGCGGGGACCACTGAGCTGCCTTAGTTCTGCCAGATATGGCATTGCCTGGGGAGTGATAGGCGCTGCAATGGACTGCTATGATGCAGCTTTGCGCTACGCACTTGAGCGGAAACAGTTTGGAAAACCCATCGCGGCATTTCAGCTTCAACAAAAGAAATTTGCTGAGGCGATCACTGAAATTACCAAGGCACAACTGCTCGTTTGGAGGCTTGGCGTTTTACGCAACGAAGGCCGCGGAACACCTGCTCAGATTTCAATGGCCAAACGAAACAATGTGGAAATGGCGCTGAATATTGCACGTGAAATGCGTCAAGTACTTGGCGCGATGGGCATCACAAGCGATTTTCCAATGATGCGCCATATGATGAATCTTGAATCGGTGATCACCTATGAAGGAACCCATGATGTTCACCTGCTCATTACCGGCCACGAAATCACCGGCTTGCAGGCATATAAGTGAAATGTATTTATCCTAAACAAATAGGTATTTTCAATTGTTGGTTTTTTAAAAAATGAAATTAATCCATATCGTACAAACAGAACTTTAAAATGACAACTCCCATTCCTATGCAGCTATCCAATAAAAAACGGCGTGATGCTGAACTGCTTTATCTTATTCTTGCAGCTTTATTTATCACATCTTTGGTAACCAGTAACCTGATTTTTCAGAAATTTTTTCATTGGAATCCATTCGGGTTGTTCAATTTTGAATTGAGCGTAGGCATTATTGCATATCCCATCACTTTTCTTATCACTGATATTGTTTCAGAAGTATATGGCCGGAAAAGAGCCAATTACCTCATTGTAGCCGGCATATTTGCAAGTGTATTCGCTTTGATAATCGTAATCGTGTCTACCCTTGCGCCAGCCACAGAGTGGTCGCCCTTAAGCAATGCTGAATTTAAGAAGACCTTCAGTTTTACTTTTATCGCAGTCGGCGCTTCACTGGCTGCTTATCTGATTGCGCAGTTCATTGATGTTCAGGTTTTTCACTTCTGGAAACGCGTAACAAAAGGAAAGCATCTCTGGCTGAGAAACAACCTTTCAACGTTTACAAGTCAGTTCATTGATACTTTTACGGTTTTATTTTTACTCTGCACTTTTGATGTTATCGAATGGCATTTATTCACTTTACTTTTAGGCAATGGATTCTTATTCAAGGTTCTCTTTGCATTATTCGATACGCCATTTGCATATCTTGGTGTATACGGGCTACGACGTTATTTCAATCTGAAAGGACATGGAGCCGAACTTCAATTAGATGAATAGCAGGAATCTTGGTATTTTTGCAGTCTGAAAATGAATTTATGAAACTTTTCTTTAGAAGATATGGCGACCAAGGAAGCCAGCCATTGATCGTTTTACATGGATTGTTTGGCATTTCTGACAACTGGGTCACATTTGGCAGACGCATTGCTGACGAAGGTTTTGATGTAATTATTCCTGACCAACGCAACCATGGGATGTCACCACACAGTGATGTTTTTAATTATCTGGCCATGACAGACGACCTGATGGAAATGATTGAAGAGCAAGACATCATCAACCCAATGATGCTGGGTCATAGCATGGGCGGAAAAGTGGCAATGCGCTTTGCACTTGAATATCCCGAAATGGTGAAGCGCCTTATTGTTGTTGATATCAGCATGAAAGCATATGGAGAAAGGCCACACCACCGAAACATTATCGAAGCCATGCAATCCATCGATCTTAGCACAATGAAATCGCGTTCTGAGATTGAAACGCAGTTAAAAGACCGGGTTAAAGAACTTCGTATCCGTCAGTTTTTGATGAAAAACCTGCATTGGCGTGACAAAGACACCCTTGAATGGCGCATCAATCTGAATGGAATTGCAAAAAATCTCAATCAGATGTTTGATGCTATTCAAACTGATGTCACATACCATAAACCCACCTTGTTTATTCGCGGAGGGCAATCTGATTATATCCTGCCGGAAGATTATCCCACAATAAGGTCGAATTTCCCAATGGCTGAAATTATTACCATCGAAGGAGCTTCGCATTGGGTGCATGCCGAATCAGCCGAACAATTCTATCTGCTAAGTTCAGGGTTTCTGACAGGAAAACCAGGCTGGCATAAGGAGCAAATTTAAAACAAGGATAGAAAAAAGTTTCCCTTATTGGGATGACTATTTAAACAGCGGAACTCTGAACTTCTCCTCATAATACTTGAAAAACCAATAAAGCTTTCGGTTCACTTCAATGCCATAATCCGTTGAAGGAACGTAATGTATGTGCGAACCGATGATTCTGCTATACCGCCCACTAATGTAATAATGATTCCAGTTATTTACGGCAACAGTATTTCTTAGCCTGTAATAATCATCGCTTCTGTCAAGCGAAGGCGCAAAATTTACCAAATACCATGTGTCAAAATCAGGATCAATAATCATGATTTCGTACTCAGTACTATCAACAGAAACAGCCTGTACAACTGCTTTGGATTTTGCTATTTCCTTTTGCTGAGTGCATGAAAAGAAGGCAAAAAAGAGCAAACTAATAAGAATGATATTTTTCATTTTGACAGGTTTTTAAGTGATTACTGCTTGAAATGTAACGAACTTTTAATCAATAAAGCATCAAATATTATGCCAACTAATCATTTATATTATTGATATTGAACAACATAGAATCTATTGGGTGATTCTTCCAAAAAGCTCCTTCTCAGCTTTACTGATAAATCAAAAGAAATTAAGAAGGATTTTCTTGCGCAAACTATCAACTTTTCGACAATTTCTGCTCTTTGCGATAGATACGTTCAGACACCAAAATACTCAGCTCATAAAGACCCATAAGCGGGATACACACCAAAATCTGACTGAAAACATCTGGTGGTGTGATAATAGCAGAAACTATAAGAAGGATCACAAGCATGTATTTGCGGTTTTTCTTTAAAAAGGAAGGAGTCACTAGACCCATTTTTGAAAGAAAATAAATAATTAGTGGCAGCTCAAAAACAATGCCCACGGCAAATGTGACAGATACAACAGTGTTTACATAGGAGTTTATTGAAATCTGGTTAAGCACAGTTTCACTCACCTGATAGGTTCCCAGGAAGTTTATTGTCAGCGGAACGATCAAATAATAACTAAAAAGCACACCAACAAAGAAAAGCAGTGAACTTACAAAAACAGCCTGCCGTGAACTTTTTGATTCACCTGAACGCAATGCCGGCCTGATAAAGCGCCATATTTCATTCAAAATAAAAGGAAAAGCCAAAATAGCGCCTGTAACCATCGAAATATAAAGATGCATCATAAATTGTCCTGACATATTTATGTTGATGATTTGCAGTTTAAGCGTATCCATGCAGATGCCTTCAATAGAAAGAAACTCACCAACCTGACATAGAATCCGGTTTGTGAAAAAATCGGCAGTGCTTGGCCCCAGAATTATTACATCAAAAACGATCTTGCGGTTTAGAAATGCAACAACAGCAAACGCAACAACAGCAATGATGCTTCTTATAATATGCCAGCGAAGCTCTTCAAGATGATCCCAGAAGCCCATTTCTTTTTCTTCACTTTTCGGAAGTTTTTCTTTGGCCATTTTAAAAAATTTAAGGGCGAAATTACAAAATATACTGAATCATTGCCTCTTAAAAGTCTCAGATTCACTTTCAAATTTCCTGAAACAAATTCAATAAAGCCCATAATCTAGAATGATTCTTGATAAGTCTCTTTTTAGTACTTTTGCCAAAAGCTAAAAATGACTCCAACATACAGCTATATAATAATTGGTTCGGGAATAGCCGGTTTGAAGGCCGCAGAATCTATAAGACGAATCGATGGTGATGGTAAGATTTTATTGTTCAACGGAGAAGATCGTCTGCCATATAAACGTACTAAAATCAGCAAAAATATCCGGGCTGGATTTGAAAAAAACGATTTCCTCATTGCTGACGCATCATGGTTTGATGCCATGCAAATTGAAATAATCAATTCAAATATCAGCGCTATTGCACTCAAGCTGCAAACTGTAACAGATAGGGATAAAAACAAATACCGCTGGAAAAAACTCATTCTTGCAACAGGCGCAATACCTGTATTGCCTGCCATCAAAGGGACTGGAAAAGAAGCTGTTCTGATGCTTCGTACTGCAACCGATGCTGAAGTTATTATTAGAAAAGCTGCGGGTTGCGAAAGAATTCTCGTTGCAGGTGGAGGTGTTCTAGGTGTAGAAATTGCCGAACAACTTGCTCTTGCCGGAAAAAGCGTGACCCTCATTCACCGAGATCAGATGTTGTTAAGTAAACAATTTGACCCTGCAATGTCAAAAAATCTGCTTGAACTGCTTCAAAGCAAAGGAGTTCAGGTTATTTTTCAGGAAGAAGTAGTGTCAGTAACAAAAACCGGCAACGGAAAATTGTTGGTTCAGGTTGGAGAGCTTATTCAACAGCTCACAGATATGGTAATTTTCAGCACTGGCGTGGAACCCGACATCAGTCTGGCGGAAAAAGCCGGATTGGCAACTCAAAAAGGCATTAAAGTGGATGCATTTATGCAGACTTCACACCCAAATATCTTTGCTGCAGGTGATGTTGCCGAACATCCGGACGGCAGTATTACAGGGCTTTGGCATGCAGCAGAAATGCAGGGAATTGTTGCGGGAACCAATGCTGCCGGCGGAAAAGCTTCGTATGCCGGACATTCATTTC
>JAGXRB010000373.1 GCA_018336075.1 Bacteroidota bacterium | reverse complement strand
ATAAACATAAGAAAAACAATAATTTACATTTTTTATTGCTCTTTAATCCTTAAAAAAAGTAAACGCGCTCTATTACATATATGTTGAGACAAATCCATCAAATTAGAGTGAAATATTTCAATAATTATGTTTCAATAAGAAATGTCATAGCGCCGAATTGACATCAGTAAGTTGCAATAAAAACAACGCTAGTGTTTGATAACGTGTTATTTAAGTTCACAAATTAAGTATTCTTAAATAACGCAATTGAATTGAAGGTTCAATAGAAAAAATGGTTACTCAGATATAAAAATCACTAATGAAGTCCTTTCACTTTTGGTAATCCGGCGATGAATTCCTTGAGATAAAATGGCTCAAAATACGCTAAGTCTTCAGTGTCATCTGATTGAAAGCGCATATCTGCCAAATGGGATAAATATTCTGCCGAGGGATTGAAGTCCTCAATGATTAAGGCATTACTTCTATCATTGAAAGCGCTTTTGCATTTTTGCGCACCATCTCCAAAAAACCATATTCGATGCTCCAAAAGCAAATCACTGAATGAATTTTCGTCAATAATTTTAGCTTCAGTTGGTTGAATCATATTGCCACCGGCATCAAAAAGCGCTGTATAAACCTCCATTCTTCGGGCATCAATCATCGGACAAAGTAGATCATCCTCAGATATTTTATTTCTATAAGCTTGTTGAAACCCTTTGGCCATTGACTCAAGTGTATCAACAGCCAAAAGCGGCTTATCTAATGCAAAACAAATGCCTTTTGCAGTCGAAACTCCAATGCGTAAGCCAGTGTATGAGCCAGGGCCTTTACTGACAGCAATTGCGTCAAGCTGACCGAACTCCAAATTCGCTTCGATCAATACTTCAGCAATAAATGATGTAATAAGCGCTGAATGAGACCGTTGATCATTACTTTCTCGAATTGACAGAACTTTCCCATCACATGCTATCCCAACAGAACATACTTGTGTTGCTGTTTCAATTAAAAGAATATTGGCCATCCGCCTATTTTTTCTTTTCTTTATCAAAAAGCTGATTTTTATCAACTACTTTGATAACATCTCCGTTTCTAAGAGATTTTGAAACAACACGGTAAGGTCCGGTTATAATCTCATCTCCTTCATTGATTCCTTCAAGGATTTCAATGTAAGTATTATCTTGCACACCGGTTTTAACTTCCCGGATCGATGCCTTTTCTCCATCAACAACAAAAACATATTCAGTAATTTTTGTTTTCGAATCGCTCACAGATTCTTTCTCAGATTTATTCCTGCTGGCAGAAGATCGTACTGAGCTCGTATCGTCGCGTGTAGTAACTGCTTGAATAGGAACAGATAGAATATCATCTACACGTTTGGTTTGTATGTCAACCGTAGCTGACATCCCTGGTCGGAAAGGAGAAGTAATATTGTTGCTTTCATTGATAAGGTCTGCGTACGAATCCTTTATCATCATCACTTTTACGTCAAAGTTTGTAACCTGATCAACAGAAACACCCAAGGTATTTGCAGAAGTGGATATTTCGGTAACATAGCCTTTGAATTTGCGATTGAGATAGGCATCCACTTCAATCAGACAAGTGTCGTTCAACTTCACGCGTGGAATATCATTTTCGCTCACTTCAACTTTAACTTCCATATTGTTTAGATTTGCCAAACGCATGATCTCGGTACCTGAAGAAAACTGGGAAGCTCCTGTAACACGCTCACCCACCTCAACATTAAGTTTGGAAACTGTACCATCGGAAGGTGCATAAATACTTGTTCTACGAAGATTTTCACGCGCTTCTCTCAAGCTTGCCTCTGCGTTTTGAACCTGAAACTGTGTCGCTCTTAAACTCTCTTTAGCAGCTTCAAGTTCAGCACTCGTAACCTTGTAGGAAGCTCTTATATTTTCAATATCAGCAATCGAAATAACGCCTTGCTTGAAAAGCTGCTCATTTCGGTCGAGATCAAGCTTTGCTCTGGTGTATTGTGCTTCAGCCTGTGCAACTCTTGCTCTTGTATTTGCCATATTTGCTTTCGCACTGTTCATCGATGCCTCAACCTGTTCATACCCTGATTGATAAATTGTAGGATCTATTTTTGCAAGCATAGTGCCTTTGATCACAAAATCACCTTCACGAACAAATAATTCTACAACTTCTCCTGAAATATAGGGGCTAATTTTCACTTCCTGAGCTGGTTGAATTTTTCCGTTCGAAGCAACAGTCTCAATGATACTGCGGCGTGCAGATGCCTCAGCGCTGACTTCAACAGCATGCTGATTGCGATTTTTAGCAAAGATTAGTCCTGCAATAATGACAATTATCAAAGCAGCAATTACGAAATACCACTTATAATTCGTTTTTTTATTCTTACTCATGATGGTGTTGGGTTTGGTGTTGAATTTTGGGCTTTTTTCTTTTGAAAAGTTATTCTGTTAAAGGTTTTTGTGTGTTCTAAAAAATAAAAATCTCAAAACCCTGTTGCATAAAATGCCAACAGGGTCGTTGATTAAAAAATTGAACTGATTTGTCATATCGTTAATTCATAAATTCTGCCATATCCTTTAAGGTAAGTGCACGGCCAAGATAAAAATCAAGGATTTTCAATTTAAATATATAGTCAAACTTTGATGATAATAATTGAGATTCTGATAAGTTGAGCTGGTTTTTCGCAACATTGTAATCAACGGCATTGACCATCCCAACATTGAAACGTTGCTCTGTATAATTAAAAGATTCATTCAAACTAATAAGCGATTTTTCTCTCGCCTTAAAAGTAGTATGCGCTGATAAAGCATCAGCATAGGCAGTTTCAACATTCTTGCGGAGATTGTTTTTTGCAAGTTCAAGGTTGTAATCTGAATTGAGCAAATTTAACTTTGACCGGCCGATATAGGAACTGATCTGATAACCATTGAAAATTGGTATACTTAATCTGAAAGAAAGTGTCAAACTCCTGTTATCTTTCCATTGGTCTTCAAAGGGTTTAATCTGCTCGTAGGCCGGATCAAATGGATTGTTACTCATTCTTATCTGATCTGAATAATTTGTACCCAAAGCAGATGAAACGCTGATACTTGGACTTCTGCTTCCTTTCGCGATTGCAAGGCCTCTTAAACTGCTTTCATAATTCATTTCAGCACTCTTTATTTCCGGCATCACATCAATGGCTTTGTTGAATATCATTTGAACCGGCAAAAGATCGGGATCACTTTTAACACTCAAAACTGGCACATCTATCTGAAACTCCGTTCCGGCTTCCATTTCCAGAAGCTGCAGAAGGTCAAGATAAGCGAGGTTCAGCTGATTTTCTGCCTGAATTACATTTACTTCTTCATTTGCACCCAAAGCCTGAATTTCGAGCAAACTTCCGCGTGCCAGAGTTCCTGCCTCAACCAGTTTTTTTGTACGCTCTATTTGTTGTCTCGTTACTTCAGCTTGAGCACGTGCGTTATTCAACAGCTCACGACTAAATAATATCTGGAGGTAATAACTGGCTACAGTCAGAGAAATATCATTCTGCATTTTATCAGAGTTATATTTTGATGCCAGATAATCTGCCCTTCTCTGCTTTATTGTATTCAACTTTTGAAAACCATTGAAAAGCAACACATCACTGTTTACACTAAAATAACTTGATTGTGTTTGTTTATCAACATATTGGTAGGTAGCCATATCCACCGATCGGCCCCAACCATATGAATGTGAAACACCAGAATTGAGCGACGGAAGTAAACCTAATTTACTTTCAAGCTGACTGATCTCAGCGGCTTCCACTTCAAGTCTGCTTTGCTTGATGCGAATATTATGTTCAATAGCATGGTTAATACAATCTTCAAGTGTCCAGACTTTTTGGGCAAAAATTGTACCTGCAGTGATTAACATAATGGAAGTTAAAACTAATGTAACTTTCAAAAAGTTGAATTCTGATGCGATTTTGTGTGTATTCATCCTATGATGGTTTATTCATTTTGTTTTTGCTCAACCAAAAACATGCCACAATTGTAAGACCTTGAAATTGAATTATAAGTAATCGACCTGATAAACACCTTTGACTGACAAAGTGTTCACATACCAACAAAGTATGTACGATAACGAACGTTTTTTAAAAGAACTTATAATTAAAATAAAAAGTCAACATTCATGAAATAAATTGATTCATTTAATGCTTTCCTTCAATTTAGCATAATGCAAAATTACCTAATTTTACAGCATTAATAGAGCCTTATGAATTATTTAAAGACCTTAATTCTTATTTTTTTACTCCTCTTTAGTTTGCATCTTGCAAACGCGCAATGCAACCATCGTCATAGTTTTAGCCAATCTCCTGCATCAGATTCAATTGATGCTGTCCATTACCGGATTCATATAAAACATATTGACTTTGCTTTAAAAAGAATTCTAGCTTCAGCACAAATAACATTGAGGCCCAAAGTTGCACTTTCACAAATTCCACTTGAGCTAAAGGCGTTGATCGTTGACAGCGTAAGTATAAACAATGTAGCAGTGGATTTCGTTCAGCAAGGCGATATACTTCGTATTCAAGCCAGTCAGGTTTATCAGCCAACTGACACACTCATTGCAGAGGTCTATTACGGAGGAGTGCCTTTTCATGAGCAATGGGGAGGATTTCATTTTAGCGGAAATTATGCTTTCAACCTTGGGGTTGGCTTCGTGAGTGACCCGCACAACCTCGGAAAAGCATGGTTTCCCTGTGTTGATGACTTTCAGGACAGGGCCACTTATGAAGTCTTGATCACACTTCCTGAGATTATGACTGGCATTGCCGGCGGTCTTCTGGTTGATACAATCCATCATGGAAACAATCAAATCACTTGGCACTGGAAACTCGATCAGCCCATCCCAACTTATCTGGCTTCAGTGGCAGCCGGAAATTATGCGCTTACGCAGGATACCTATCAAGGAATAAATGCAACTTTGCCTATCACTATCTATACCCGCCCTTTCGACACAATAAAAGTAGCAGGATCTTTTCTTAATCTTCAGCAGATTTTGCATAACTTCGAAAACCGCTATGGTCCCTACCCTTTTGACAGAATTGGCTACACCGGAACTGCAATTGGTGCCATGGAACATGTTACAAATATTGCATATCCGCATTCAGCCATCAACGGAAACCTGAATTCTGAATACCTGCTGGCACACGAACTTTCACATATGTGGTTCGGAAATCTTGTAACTTGCGCTGATGCAGGTGATATGTGGCTCAACGAAGGCTGGGCAACTTTTTGTCATCATTTTTTCAAATATGATTTGTATGGCCCGTCCGCCTACCGTTCGGCCATGAATCAAACGCATTATACTGTTCTGAGAAGCGCTCATATTGCTGATGGCTCATACCTTTCACTTCACAATGTTCCGACACAATTCACCTATGGCCCAACCGTTTACGACAAGGGTGCAACAGTGGTTCACACTTTGATGAATTATATGGGTGAAGCGTCATTTTTTGAGGCAGTGAAAGCATACATTCAACATTTTGCTTTTTCGACGGCAAGTTCATATGACCTTCGCGATTTTCTTTCAAACCATTCAGGAATTGATTTAACCGACTTTTTCAACGCATGGGTTTTCACTCCCGGAACACCTCACTTTTCAATAGATTCAATGAATGTTATCCCCGAAGGAAATCAATACAGGACTCATGTTTACCTGAAACAAAAATACAAGGGCTTTGACTTTTTAGCCAACAGAAATATACTTGAAATAACTTTCGTAGGCGAAAACTGGCAGATGCATACAGATACTATTCACTTCAGTGGCAAAAACGGATATTCTACCAAAGTACTCGACTTTGAACCGCTGCTTGCTTTACCGGATTTTTATGACAAAATTGCAGATGCTACAAATGATGCAAGTGGCATTATCAGAAACACAGGCCAAATTGCACACCCTACATTAAATGCTACAATCTTTGCTGATATGATTACCGATTCAGCTTTCTATCGCCTTACACACCATTGGGCTCCGCCCGACAGCCTGAAAACTGGCGTTCCGGGTTTGCGGATATCGCCATACAGATATTGGGAGTTGCAATTGGCACAATCTGGTGATATAAATCTGAGAGGTCGTTTCTTCTATAGCAATTCCGCAGTGCTCGATGCAACACTTATTCAATCCATGAATGATTCTGTGGTGATGCTTTACCGGCCAAACACATCTTCAGACTGGGAAGCTATCAGTCAGGAGCGTTCCGGATCATGGAATATGGGCTATATTACAGTGCATAATTTTTTAGCAGGCCAATATACTCTTGCTGTTTGGGATAAGCAGCTGGTTGGAAATGAAGAAAATACCTTAGTCCCTGAAATAAAAAAACTTAAAGCTGAGCCAAATCCTGCTAAAGACTTTGTAAAATTGAGTTGGGAAAAGAGTCTGTCAGGAATACTTTCAATTGTTGACAGCACAGGCAAAACAGTTACACAAAAACATATTCATCATGAAAAAAGCCTAACCATTCAAACAGAAAAATGGCCGAAAGGAATGTACTTTGCTGAATTGATCAATTTGAATGGGGAAAGCGCTGGTTTTGTGAGGTTTATTGTACAATAAAATTATGATTTCATGATACATCCTTACCTGAAAAAGCTTGAAGATCAACTTCAGATGCAAGGAAATCCGGTCATCGCTTCAGGTGCAAAGGCATATCTGCGCAATCAATTTGAGTTTTTTGGCGTGAAAGCCCCTGAACGAAGGTACATCCTTGCTGCATTTCTTAAATCTGAGGGTTTGCCAAAACAGACAGAATTTGAGCCTGTTATGAAATCGGCCTGGGAACATCCCTGCAGGGAAATGCAGTATGTTTCAATGGAAATTGCATCTAAGATGAGAAAGCACTTTACCTCTGAAAGCATTGATCTGCTTGAATATTTGATCTGTAATAAATCATGGTGGGACACTGTGGACTATATTGCACCCCAACTTGTGAGTAGCTATTTCATGAATTTTCCGGAAATGCAAGCTGAAACAATTGATAAATGGATGGCTTCAGGTAATATCTGGTTGCAAAGAAGTTGCCTTTTGTTTCAGCTTAAAGCCAAAGACAAAACTGATGAAACCTTATTGTATCAACTAATCAAAGAATTGGCAGCACATCCAGACTTTTTTATCAGAAAAGCCATTGGATGGGCTTTGAGGGAGCATGCAAAGAGGAATCCTGAATCGGTCAAACATTTTGTTGATTCGACAGCACTTTCAGTATTAAGCAAACGAGAGGCGCTGAAGCATATTGGATAAAAAAATATCAAGATTAAATACAAATAAGATTCCGAAAAGATTGCATATGAAATTGAGAAATTTACAATTGATTTTACTCACATTCCTTGTCCTGACACTTATTTCCTGCAAAAAGGATCAGCCTGACTGGGAATGGTGTCTGGATTGTAGCTGGGAACAACTTGTTGGTGAATATGCAGGAAAAGCAAAAAGCAGTACTTTTCAGGGAGATGAATTACCCTGGTTGGTAAAAGAAGATCTGGATATTACAATAATTATTAATGGAAATAGCAACAACTTACAACTCAATGCATGGATTAACAATGATTTGAATGATAACTATTCGATCGTTTATAACAATTCCTACTATCTTACGAAAGCGCCTGGCTTCAACGCAAACATCTGGAAAAAGGACAATGAGATTAAACTCATCGGTACAATAAAAAAGCATCAGGGAATCAATACAACAATAAAAATAGTGGATTTTGAAGTTATCAAGAAACAAGGTTAATGCATGTTTTCATTACCTTGGCTTTAAAATATCCACTCATGCAAAGAAAAGAAACTTCGCAAAACCTTTTCAGAACCCCAGCTGATTCATAGCATAGGCATAGGCCCCAATAGCCACAGCGGAAGAAGTACCTAGTTTACTTATACCAACACCTGTCTTTTTACCAGGGTCATACCAAATCCATATCTCACGTTCTGTATTGGGAACTTTAATCATGTTTCCAGTTTTTTCAGTAAAACTGATTAACTCTTTCTCGTTTTGCAGATTGAAAGTTTTTATTTCGAGGCGGTCGACCTCTTTTCCATTCAAATCAACAAAAGGCTGGTTCATATATTCAATAAGCCTGTCCATGAATACAGGCCATGCACCTGATAATCCTCCGCCAATCACTACCAGTCCATCAATTAAAGTTACTGCATTGGCAATGGCTTCGGCAAGTGCTTTGGCAAGTTCGTCCCATGCTTTTATTGCCGCATTTTTATCGCCATCTTTTCTACCCATAGCAATTTCATAAATTCCAAAAGGCTCCGGACAGGCAGCGGGGCTGATACCGGCCTCACGTGCAAAGACTCTTTTTATAGCCCTGATCGAAATGCTGTCTTCTGCACTTGTTGTCGGATACAAAAAGTTCCGCATTCTGTTGATCTCTCCGCCGGCTGAATTATCACCTTTCAGCAGGTTACCATTGAGTACGATTCCACCGCCAAAGCCTGTTCCAAGCGTTACTCCAATAAGATTATGATACCGCTTTGGATTGCCTTGCTGTTCGAGTAAGCGATTTATCTCTGGCAAAAAACCTCCGAGAGCTTCTCCATAGGCAAATAAATCACCATCATTATTGATATAAACCGGACAATGAAAACGCTCTTCCAGCATGGCTTTTAAAGCTACCCCTCCGCGAAAATGCGGCAGATTTTCCAAATCTCCAATGATACCATTTTCATAATCGGCTGGCCCAGGAAAACTAAAACTGATGGCATCCGGAGCGGCTTCAGATAGCTTTTTGACCGCATCAAAACCATCCGAAATTTTGCGTAAGACCTCATCCAAATCCTTGCCTGCTGCAGGGATGGTAAAAGGTTGAATTATTTCTTTTCCATTGCGCACAGCTGAAAATTTAAATCCTGTGCCTCCCGCGTCCAATACAAAAACTGTCTTTGTCTCTCTGATCATAAGGTTGCTTAAATTGTTTGGTAAAAATAGAAAGAATCCTTTATCTAAAATAATTTAGTTTTAATGATTATCTGAAATTTAGGTATTTTTATCCAATATTTTACCGTTTATTCAAATCTCACCGATGCAACAAGTCAATACAAATGAAGCCCCTTTTCCGGCAGGGCACTATTCACAGGGAATTATTCATGAGGGTGTCGTATATATTTCAGGTCAGCTTTCTATTGACCCTACAACGAGATTGCCCATAAAAGGCACAATCGAAGAGCAGCTAATGCAATCCTTGAATAATATGAATGCTGTGTTGATAGCAGCCGGAAGCAGCAAAGAAATGGTTTTGAAATGTACCGTTTTTATATCCGATATTGAGCTTTGGCCAAGGGTAAACACCACATATGCAAAATTTTTCGGCACCCATAAACCTGCCAGATCAGTGATTCCGGTAAGTTTTTTGCATCACGGCTTGCTTGTTGAAGTTGAAGCCATCGCTGCACTGAAAAAGAATTGATTTTGAAAGCGTTTCTTGTCTTTTTTAGAAAAGCGTTTTTTTCATTCCTGACACTTTTGTACTAAACAATGTAGCCGCTGCAACAAGCACTATTCCAGCAATTGTAAATGTGTAAGGTACGCCGATATTTTTCGCTAAAAAACCCAGCATTAAACTTCCAACAGGTGTAAAACCCAGGAAAGACATGCTGTAAAAAGACAAAACGCGACCTCTTTTATCTTCCTCGACAAGCGTTTGAAGCAGTGTGTTTGTGCCGGCAAACTGAACAATCATCCCAAATCCACTGAAGTATAGAATTATCAGTGAAAGCCATGTACTGGAGGATAAACTGAATAAAATCAATCCTGCGGCAAATAAAAATGCTGAAAAACGGATGATATCAGGAATACCTTTCACGCTGTCGCGTGAGGCCAGAAAAAATGCTCCTGTCAATGCCCCGGCGCCAACAGCACCAGTCAAAAAGCCAAGCAGCTGAGAGTTTCCAAGAAGGATGTCTCTGGCAAAAACCGGCAAAAAGGCCTGAAAAGGCAATCCGAAAATGCTTGTCATTGTAACCAAAAGAATCATATATCTGGCCGGTCTGAAGTTGAAAGTATATTTAAAACCTTCTTTGAGATCGCTCAAAACAGAAGCTGTCAACACTTTCTTTCTAAATGGCGGCACTTTCATGGCTAACAAAGCTACAACCATACCCATGAAAGAAATCCCGTTGACGAAAAAGCAAAACGCTTCTCCGTAAAAAGCAATTAGCAATCCACCAATGGTTGGCCCGATAAACCGTGCAGTATTCACCAATGTAGAATTCAATGCAACAGCATTAATCAGCAACTTTTTGTCGCCAATCATCTCTAAAAGAAATGCGTGTCTGAACGGAGTATCGAATGCCATTGCAAAGCCGTTCAGCAATACAATTATCAGCACAAGACTGATACTGATATTGTCATAATAAACAAGAGCCGACAGCACAAATGCCAGAATCATAGGTAGCAACTGCGTCAATATAAGTATCCTGCGACGATTTATCCTGTCGGCAAAAACACCTGCCAAAGGGGTAAGAAACAAGGCGGGAATCTGTCCTGCAAAACCAACCAAACCAAGATAGAAAGCCGAATCAGTCAGTCGGTAAACCAACCATCCCAGCGCAAGGTTTTGAATCCACGTACCCAATAATGACAACATCCCTGCAAAGAAGAACATCCGGAAATTGCGGCTTTCCAAAGCTCTGAACGCAAAACCTACATTTTGAAGATAAGAGCGGATGTCGAGATAGCGATTCATCAGTTTGAATTTGATCTGCAAAGTTCGCTATTAACTTCAAAAACCGTGAAATGTTTATTTATTTCTGAGAAAAGAAAAGATTTATCATGTTTCGTCTTTAGAAAAACCATCTGTAGGAGACATTCAGGTTTCTCCCTGGCATTGGAAATCCTCTGTCTTCAACACGAGAGAGATGATCTCTGTAGTTTTCATTTAAAGCGTTATCTAATCGCAGAATGAGCACATGCCGGCCACCTTTATTGAGTCTGAAACCTGCTGTAAAGCTCAAAAGCATATAGCCATTGGTGGTATCTTCATCGGGAGCTACTCTGTTTTGCTTTGCCACTGCCTGCATTTTTGTTCCCAGCCAACCGAAAGTATAATCATATTCAAGCTCTACACTGAATCTAAAAGGCGGAATTACTGGCAAAAATTCATTTGATCTGCCATTCACTGTGCGCCGTCCGTTTACATAATCCAGTGTGGAAGTGAGCTCAAGTTTTTCGATAAAAGTTGTGTTAAACATAATCTCTCCGCCTAAAAGCATGGCTTCATCACCTTCATACCGAAAAATTGGATAGCCCGATATTGGTTCAATTTCACCTGTTGGCTGAAAGATGATAAAATTCCGGAAAAAGTTTACAAAAGTCGCTAGCTCAATTGTGGTGACATTGCGGTTATAACGGATAAAAAAGTCGCCCCCATTTCCTATTTCATCTTTGAGGTTTGTATTGCCTATTTCATAGGTTCCGGCTCCAAGATGAGGCCCGTTTGCAAACAGTTCTTCTATTGACGGATTCCGGTGTGATCTGGCAAATTGTCCGCCAATTTCAAATCCTGGTAGTGGACGGTGATTCAATCCAATTGAACCTGAATAGTTTACGCTTGTCCGCGATGAATTTATGTCTGTGAAAACAGTGTTGCGTCTGGCTGTTACATTTTGAATATCGAATCGCACCCCAAACTGCAAGCGCATAATATTTGAAAGGGGGATTTCCTGAAAAGTAAAAATACCTGCAGTAAGGCGCTGTTCGCCCGGGGTATAAACATCTGATCCATCTACATCAAGTATTTTCGCCTGCAGGCTTGCTCCAAGTGCACCACGGTCAAAAATTCTTCTTGCTTTGTGCTGAACAGTAAGCGTTGAGTTAAATGCATACTGTCCGTAGGTTAATTCAACTGATTCCTCATCCAGACCTGAAGAAAGAGTCTCAATTTCAACCTCTTGCTGTTCAAATCTGGTCAAATTAAAACGCAATTGAGCTTTATCAAAGAAAGATTTATATTCCTTTCCGAAGCGTCCTTGAAGAGATTGGCGATTTACCCTTATTTCTACACTTTCATCAGGTTTTTCAATTGATTCGGGGATTTCAAATTGCTGGTTAAAAAGCGAAACAGTCAATCCGCCATTGGATTTTTCTTTGTTAAAACCCCAACCCGCAGCAGCATCAAAATTGCGAAGTGAAGTTCCCGGAAGCTCTCCTTCAGGTGTGGTAATATTACCGGCCTGACGAAACGAAAGTCTTGCTGTGGCAGCATGCGCTCCATTTCCATGAGAGATTTTTGCAAAACCTGCACCCATTCTGTTCATCGTAGCGCCTTGCATCGATAAAACCCCGTTGGTGCCATTGGGAGCATCATCCGGAATATCGGAAGTCATTAAATTAATAACCCCACCAAGAGCACTTGAGCCATAAAGCAAACTTGCCGGCCCGCGCACAACCTCAACTCTGTTAGCAACCAATGGATCCATTGAGATGGCATGGTCTGCAGAAGTTTCAGAGATGTCACCCATGCGTTCGCCATTTTCAAGAATCAGAATCCGGTCGCCATCAAGTCCGCGAATGACAGGTCTTGCCGGAGCTGATCCAAAAGAGCGCATCGCCACACCCGGTTGACCATTCAACATTTCTCCGAAACTTACTTCACCTCTTTTCTGTAGCTGCTCACCGAGTAAAACTGCGTCAGGCTGATAGCGAAACCCACTAGCTGTAGGGGAAGCTGTCAGTACAATTTCATCCAGATTGATGCCGGTGGAAATAAGCATTAGATCGAGCTCTAAAGTCTTTTTCTCAACAGCAGTGAATTCTACCTCAACGGGAGAATAACCCATACTTACTGCAATAATTGTATGTGTACCCAATGGCAGGTTGGTAAGGATATAGTGTCCGCTTGCATCTGTTGTTGTTCCGATGCGCGTTCCTTTTATTAAAATATTTACAAAAGGAAGGTGTTCGCCTGACTTGGAATCAACAACATGTCCATATAAATTGGCATCAGTTAGTGGCCGTTGAGGTATTTCAGAAGCCGTAATTGTATAAACCGAGATTAAAAATATGATTTTTATAAGAATGATTTTCGTTTTCATTTTCTTGAATTGGATAGAAATATTGATAAAAATGACACAGGTAAACAAACCCAGCTCGGGTTAATACCAATTTGAAAGACTTTGCATCATGGCAGAAAGTCAATTAGTTTTCCAGCTACGAAATAATGGAAGGTGGCCCTCGTAAGGACAATGAATCAAGAAAAGGAGGTTTGATAAAAATGTTATTCAGTCGCTGAGGCTGAGTTCTTCCGGGTGAAGAAATCAAACCAGCAGCCAGAAGCGCAACAATCAGCAGAAGTAAAATTTGAGAAAATTGTGCGTAGAATAAAAACTCAGATTCGGTATGTTGATGCTTCTGAAATGGTGTTGTGCCCTGAGTTTCGCTATTGAAGGGGTGCGCATGTTTTACGACTGTTCCATCTTTCAATAAATGATAATGCCAGTTAACAGTTTGATTATAAAACATTAACATGAGCACAGGCAGACTGATGAGCAGAAATATTTTACCGAAAGCGCGAAGAAACTTCATAGCATCAAAGTCGAAAGAAGGGCAAAAATAAGGCAAAATGTTAAATTTATATCTGCTTTAACATTTTTAAGGTTTTTTATACCAAACAATCTTCTTCAACTGCAAGTTGATGTATTTGATAAATGACTTCAAGACCATATTTTATTATTTTTGCTAAAAATCGATATAATATGAAACAGCAAAATACATTTAGTGTAAGCGGTCAGATTGTTGATCTTCGCAAAGAAAAAATATTTCCTGGAACAGTTACTGTTTCTGAAGGAAAAATACTTTCTGTCGAGCCTGATGAAAACACAAATTCTCAGTTTATTTTACCCGGACTTATCGATGCCCATGTGCACATTGAAAGTTCGATGCTGATTCCGTCAGAGTTTGCACGCCTTGCTGTTCCGCATGGCACCGTGGCAACAGTTTCTGATCCACATGAAATAGCCAATGTACTTGGCATTGAAGGCATAGAATATATGATTGAAAACGGACGTAAGGTTCCTTTCCACTTCTATTTCGGCGCTTCAAGCTGTGTGCCTGCAACAGGTTTCGAAACCGCAGGTGCCACTCTTGGTGTTGATGCCATGGAAAACTTACTTCGGCGCCCCGAAATTAAATATATGGCCGAAATGATGAACTATCCCGGAGTTATATACAAGGACACAGAAGTAATGGCCAAGCTTGAGGTAGCCAAAAAGTATGGTAAACCGATCGATGGTCACGCACCCGGATTGATGGGAGTAGATGTAAAAAACTATATTGAAGCAGGCATTTCGACCGATCACGAATGTTTTACGATGGAAGAAGCACTCGAAAAAATTCAATATGGAATGAAGATTCAAATCAGAGAAGGCAGTGCTGCCAAAAACTTTGATGCACTTATAGGTCTGATGGAAACACATCCCGGGAAAGTGCTTTTCTGCAGTGACGACAAACATCCCGACGATTTAGTCCGCGGCCACATAAATCTGATGGTTAAACGAGCAATTGCATCAGGTTATCATCCTATGAAAGTGCTTCAAAGTTGTATCCTTAATCCAATCGATCATTATAAACTTGATGTGGGATTGTTGCAAAAAGATGATTCAGCTGATTTTATCGTAATAGATAATCTTGACGACTTCAATGTTTTACAAACCTATATTAAGGGAATTTTAGTGGCTGAAAACGGCAAAACACTTATCAGTTCTGTTTCTGCTGAAATGCCAAACCACTTTGTTACTGACAAAATCGATGCATCTTGCCTGAGCATAAAGGCTTCCGGAAATCAAATCCGAATAATTGAAGCGCTGGAAGGTCAATTGATAACAAATACTATTGTGGATACTCCATTGGTTAAAAACGGTGAAATATGCAGCGACATTGAAAGAGATTATCTCAAAATGGTTGTCATCAACCGTTACGAAAAGACACCGCCTGCCATTGCTTTCATAAAGAATTTCGGACTTAAATCCGGTGCAATTTCATCTACTGTAGCGCACGATAGTCACAATATTATTGCAGTAGGTGTTAGTGATGAAGCCATTGCAAAAGCAGTCAATCTGCTGGTGGAAGTGAAAGGAGGAATTGCCGTTGTTGACAAAAGTGAACATGTGTTGCCGCTGCCCGTTGCGGGGCTCATGACAAATAAAGACGGATATCAGGCTGCTCAGGATTATGAAACCATCGATGCACTTGTCAAGAAATCTGGGTGCACCCTAAACGCGCCTTTTATGACGCTTTCGTTTATGGCATTGCTTGTGATTCCGCAGCTGAAACTTAGTGATAAAGGACTTTTTGATGGAAAAACTTTCTCTTTTACAACACTCGAAGTTGCGTAAAACTTCAAGCAAAAAGGCCTAAAATCATAGTTAAGATTACGCATTTAATTTAGACTATATCTATATTAGCTAAAAAGTTAGTTATTTAGATATGTTACTGTTAATTTATAAACAGTAATGCGTATTTTTGCCAAAACTGATGTTGAAATGGATAACGTAGAACTAAATGCCAAGAAATTAGAACAGCTTGCTTCCAGGCTCAAGGCAATTGCCCATCCTGTGCGAATTGCTATTATAGAAATGCTTTCGAATGATTCGAGACTTAGTGTCACTGAAATATATCAGCTCCTGGATATTGAACAAGCTGCGGCTTCTCATCACTTGAATATCATGAAGAACAAGGGCATCCTTGAATCGAGGCGCGAAGGCAAGAAAATATTTTACTCCCTTCAGAATGAGTCTCTTTCAGAAATTATCCAGTGCGTAAATAAATGCAAAGATTAAACTGAAGCCTACCTCAAAAAATCTTATTGCACTCTGATAGTGCTTTTTGAATTGTCTGTCGGCTTTATTTTTCTAAATCAGAAGACAAATCCCATTCTTCTTCCAAATCCCAGTTAGGTCGGATTTCCAATTCCTTTGTGTAATAATAAACCTTTTCCGGTTGCAAGCCATTTACCAGGTCACCTGTATCCCATCGACCGTTTCCGTTTTTGTCGTGGATTGCTTTAAACTTATATTTACCGGGTTTCATGTGTTCAAATGCCAGCTCTGTACTGCCATTTATAATTCGTTCTTCCAACACATCTTCTTTTGGATTAAGAAGCTGGATAATCATTTGTCCCATTTTTTCAGGATTGATCTTCAAAAAAAGATTGCCATAATCACTCAAAGCAGGCACTTTAAAAGCAAGTGCAATGGTATCGTTTACGTTTCCATTCAAACCAAAGAATATGGAATCGGGTGCAAGCAGACTATAACCTCCATCGAATTCAAAATCAGGCACATTCAAAACATATTTCAAACCGATTGAATCATACTTTAAAAATTCAACCGCATTATATAATGTATCATCCTTGGCAATAAAGCGACTTGAATCGCGCATCTGATAGTGAACCACAGGTTCATTAAAAGTAAAAATCAGTTTTTGTCCAAAATCCAGTCTTCGGCCAGACACTTGCGTATTGTATGCAAGCACACCGGCTTTAACTTCTTCCCTCCGACCCCTTTGTGGTGTAACAGCAGCCCTCGGACTTAAAGCCAAATGCAGCGTATCATTGATAATAGTATCAAATCTGACATTTATCTTCAGGGAGTCCAAAACATTCTCCCGAAAATACCAAAGTAAAGTATCCTGATTTTTGCTGAAGTGTTTTAAAAGTCCAAAAGTATCTGGCAAAGCTTCCAAAGGCTCAATTGCAACTTTTGAAGCCGGATAGCGAAAAGCAAAACGCAACAAACCTTTTCTAACAGCCTCGGCACGCAGCAAACGCTGCGTTGAATCAACTTCATAAAAAAGTGAAATCTGATGTTTTTTATGTTTTGATATAAAGATTGAATCAGCCAGCTTTCCTGAAAGCGCAAAAATTTCTGAATCGGTCAGTGAATCAGCTAAAGTAATTGTATCAGCCAGCGTAAGATCATCAACAGCTTTACTTGAACTGCCAACATACTCAGGAAAAACCAATTCATCAACAAATCCAATCGCTTCTCCGCCTTTATCATATAAAAAATTGCTGTTTTTGTCCTCAAGCGCATACATTCTATAGGGCTCATTGCGTAAATTTCTAAACCTGAAATCACCCTTTTTATCTGCTCTTGCAACATAATAGGGTTTAACGCGGAAAGGCAATGAATCTGCGGGAATAGTATCAATTTCGTCACGATAAAGCAGCACAAATGCACCTTCTGCCAGCTTTCTGTTAAAGGCAAACTGAAGATTTCCGGCCATCGACATTGAATCGAGAATACTTCCGGTTGAAAAAACAAAACTATAAGCTTCCAGAGGATTATTTTCAGTGAGATCGACGATAGCATTTCCGAAAAACACCGTGTAGGTTGTATTTTCCTTCAAATCTTCCTGAAAGCGAACCTGCACACTCTTTCCTTTAATGCGGTATTCCGGATTCGTTTGAAGTGGCGGAGATATCAATGCCTGTTGATTAATTTTGTCCAACTTCACAAATTCGTTGAACTCAATTGAAATAAGCTTTCCATCAAAGTTTACGGAATAGTTTTCGGGTACAGACCTGATAACTCTTGGTGGTGTTGTATCTTTCTCGCCACCAATAGGCATTACCGGATTGGCACACTTACTTAAAAATAATGAAACTACGATCAAACCAAGTGCAAAAAACAAATGGCTCTTCTTATCAATCCGTTTTACCATGTTGCAAAGATGCAAATTTATTTAGCTCGAAGAAGTTTCCATGAAATCAGAATAGCTTCTTCTTTTAGTGTCATTTTTTCTTCAGGCACCACAAGTTATCCTTCTTAACGTCAAAAACAATTCAATCATTGTGTTTTAAAAACCGTTTATTTGTGCTTTATTCAAGAAAATCTTTGTCCTCAAATCTCTCTGTGAACAGAATAAAAAAGCTCTTATTCAGAAAAATTCTCACAAACAGGAAAAATTAACGCAGTGCAAAACGGACCGGAAGTGTGAACTGAACTCTGACGGCTTTGTTGCGTTGCATGCCAGGATTCCATTTTGGCATTCCGCTCACAACCCTTATTGCCTCTTCATCACAACCTCCTCCAATGCCCCGAAGAATTTTCAAGTTTGAAATGCTGCCATCAGGCTCAACAACAAAACCTACATAAACTACGCCCATAATACCAAGTTCACGGGCCAGCATCGGGTATTTTAGATTTTCAGCAAAATAGGCCATCCTGGCAGGCTCTCCTCCTGGAAATGAAGGCTGCTTTTCAACAATAGTGAAAATCTCTTTTTCAAAAATTTCCTCTTCCTGGTAGATTGGTTTTTCTAAAGGGACATACGCGGGGATTGCGGTACGCTGATCAATTTCAACTTGTATATCAATATCAGTGACATCTTCGCTTTCATCCTCAACGATGGTAAGCATCGAAAACTGCTGAGGTTTTAAAACAGGTGCAGGAGGCGTTACAGGTTGTTCAGTATTCAAAATCTCTTCCTCGATGAGATTCAAATCATTGCGATTAAAAGAAACAGTTCTTTCCCGCACTGGCGTCTTAAACTGCAGCAATAGAAAAACTGCCAGCAAGCTTAAAACGATCCCAACCTCAAAATACAGGCTTCTCTTACTTTCAAGATCAGCCTGTGGTGTTTTATAACTGATCATAGCTTTAAGTTTTAAGAGGTTAATACACCTTAATTTAAAGCAAAAAACATGCCGTATAAGCTGTTTTTAATGAGATATATAAGATATTTCTTTTAAAACCCTCAGATATCCAGTCGGTTAAAACTAAACCCTTGAGCAGAAAAGAATCTGAGTGTAGCTTCAAGTGCCGGAAACATATTATTGGAAGCTTTTTCACTATCATGAAAAACAATAATTGACCCGTCAATTGTTTTCGACAAAACATAATCAACGCACTGCTGAGGTGTTGTTTCTGCATCAAAATCATAACTCAAAACTGTCCACATAACAATTTTATATTCCTTTTTCAAAGTTTGAATCTGTGCGGGTGTGATACGTCCGTAAGGTGGTCTGAACCAGATTGAATCTACATAGGTTCGGCATAAATTGACATTTTCATAGTAGTCGGCCAAAGGGGTTTTCCATCCATTAACATGGTTATGACAATGATTACCTGTGAGATGTCCATTATCAAGTATCATTTGATAGGTTTCAGGAAACCTTACAACATTTTCACCAACACAGAAAAAACTGGCTTTGGCATCGTACTTTTTCAACAAATCCAACACTTTTGGTGTAATCACAGGATGTGGACCATCATCAAAGGTTAAATACAATTTTTTGTTCCCTTCAGGCATATTCCAAATGAGTGAAGGGTAAAAAATGCGAAGAAATGATGGAATTGTTACCGATTTCATGATGCAAATTTACGATAGCTTATGTCCTTGTGATGCTTCAAATTGTTAAATTTGCAAAATAATTATTGAACTTGTTTTAAGTTAAGAACAATACTATTTGAATACAAAAAACTTAATGTGATGAAAAGACTGGTTTTGATGCGTCATGGCGAGAGCACATGGAACAAACTGAATGTATTTACCGGCTGGACTGATGTGCAGCTATCTGAAAAAGGAATTGAAGAAGCCCGCAAAGGTGGTCAGGTGCTTAAAGCAAATGGTTTTGACTTTAAAATGGCATACACTTCTTATCTCACCCGTGCTATAAAAACGCTATGGCTAGTTTTGGAAGAGATGGACCTGATGTATATTCCCGAAGTAAAGCACTGGCGGTTGAACGAAAAACATTATGGCGAACTTCAAGGCCTTAACAAAGCTGAAACAGCTGTAAAATATGGTGATGAGCAGGTTCTGCTCTGGCGTCGCAGTTTCGATGTTCCACCTCAGCCAATGACAGAGGAAGATGATCGCAGTCCGCGCAAAGACAAACGTTATAGTGGAGTTGATCCAAAAGACCTTCCATTAACAGAGTCGTTAAAAGATGTAATAGAGCGCATGGTTCCCTACTGGAACAGCGACATCAAACTTTCGCTTGAAAAACATGGCGAAATTCTTGTAGCTGCCCATGGCAACAGTTTACGCGCATTGGTGATGCATCTGAAAAACATGAGTGAAGAAGCTATTCTGGCTTTCAATATCCCAACAGGAATACCTTATGTTTTTGAATTTGATGATGACATGAATCTGTTAAAAGATTATTTCCTGGGTGATCCGGAAGAAATTAAAAAACTCATGGATGCTGTTGCCAATCAAGGCAAATCGAAGTAAAACGATAAATTTAAGGTTAAGGTCAGAAGTTGAGTTGAAAGAATCACTTCTGACTTTATTCTTTTACCTAAATTTGTCAGGCAAAATTGCCAAAAAAACAATGACCAACCATGAACAACCGCTGGGTAATTCCCGATATACATGGATGCAGCAAGACGTTGAAAAGTCTGATTGAAACTCATATCAAGCCGTCCCGCTTTGATGAGTTATTTTTTCTGGGCGACTACATCGATCGTGGTCCGGATAGCAAAGGTGTAATCGATTACATTATGGAGCTGCAGAAAAAAGAATATTCAATTCGGTTGCTCCTTGGCAATCATGAAGATTATTGCATAAAGGCCTGGGACGAGGACAAGAAAAAGAAAAAGTATTTTGGACTGTCATTCAAAACCAAAGTTCAATCAATCTGGGAGCTGCATGGGGGAAAAGAAACACTGGAAAGTTTTGGAGTTCGATTCGCTTCAGAAATACCAGAAATATACATTGAATGGATGCGCGAACAAAGGCTATATATTGAACTGGAAAACTATATTTTGGTTCATGCCGGTTTGAACTTTACTATTGACGATCCTCTTACCGATCGTTTTGCCATGCTTTGGACCAAGGATTTCAAGGTAATCCCATCAAAAATACGCAACAAAAAAGTCATTCATGGACACACTCCCGTTGATCTGGAGTTTCTGGATCACGTGATAAAAAATAAAACCTATAACTTTATTGACCTTGACAATGGAGTTTATATGCTTAACCGGGCAGGCTATGGAAACCTTGTAGCATTTGAAATCAATTCGGGAAGATATTTAGTTCAACCTAACCTTGATTACTAAAAATCATTGATTTACAATCTTTCCTATGAAAAAAGCCTTGAGAGATTTATCTTTCAAGGCAACACCAAGCATGCACTGGAAACAAAGCAGGATCTTGAAGATTATCTCGCTACCCTTTAAGAGCAATACATCAGAATCATTAATGAAGATAAACGTATTCCTTAATAGCTGAAGATCGTTTTTGTTAGATTTACGTACCCTGTCGAGTATTTTTTTAATAGACTTAAATTACATTTATACCCGAAAAGGCACAAATATTAAAATATTTATACCCTAAACTTAATCCTGAAAAAGGAACCTGACATCAATACTATTATCTTTGCTATCGGATGGTTTCGATTGGCCATCAGTTTTAATTTTCTCGATAAAATTATGCCCTATGAAAAGGAAAACCTTTGTTATCATTAGCCTGGTTATTGTTATTCTTTTGGCCATTTTCCTATGGTGGCGGTACTATTTCGTTTTTGGTGAAGGTGTTAAAGCGGGAAGTCTTAATTTCTTTGTAAGAAAAGGCTATGTATTCAAAACCTGGGAAGGCCGGCTGATACAGGAAGGATTTAAGACCGAGACCCTCGGTGCCATGCAGAGCAACGAATTTGAGTTCAGTGTTATCAACGACAGTGTGGCATTAATACTCGAACGTAGCGGAGGCCAGTTGGTGGAATTGCGTTACAAGGAATATCTTCATCCGTTGCCTTGGCGGGGGATGAGTACTTATGTTGTAACTGAAATTCTGAACGTAAGCAAAGAAAAGCACAATACACCCGGCAAACTGCCCTATTTAGATCCAAAATAAAGCTTCTGATAAAACTAAAACATCTATTCAGCAACTATTACACTACCTCAGGCTCGAGGTTGGCTTGTTGAAAAGGAAAAAAATTACCGAAAACATTTCAATATTCATCAGATGTGTCGGCATTTTTGAAGGAAATTAGCTGCTGAATCAGGAAATCTAACTGGAAAGGAAAACCACTACATTATCTATGGAGGTAGTACCCTGGATAAAGTGTAAAAAAATACTGAATGAAAAACTGAATGATTTTTCGGTTGAAGATGCGAAGCTTACCGTGCATCAAGGACTTTCGTTTAAGAAAACAGCAACCTCAAAACCCCTTATCCTCAACCTCATCTCAAAAAAAAAGGCACTTCTCGCCCAGAAGTGTCTCCTTACATCCGGATTGAAAAAAGAGTTTGATCAGCGCAAGGATAACCTTGAAAAAATTACAGAAAAAATGTTTCAGGCAATGTTTTAACTGTTGTCAAAACCATTTATTCTCCAAAAAAAAAATACTAAAATCTTTTGGCTAAAAAGAAAATGCAGGATAAGTGCAGATATTAATAAAGGTATAAAATTCGTCCCCTCATTCGTCCTGTTAAAGAAAAAGACCTTGGTAATTCGTTAATTACCAAGGCCTTTACAATCAATCAGTACCCGAGGCCGGACTCGAACCGGCACGGCCGCAATGGCCAAAGGATTTTAAGTCCTTCGTGTCTACCAATTCCACCACTCGGGCAAATGGCTTACAAAAAATCCCGATTACTTTCGGGACTTTTTGTACTTTGGAGCGGAAAACGAGACTCGAACTCGCGACCCCGACCTTGGCAAGGTCGTGCTCTACCAACTGAGCTATT
>JAGXRB010000372.1 GCA_018336075.1 Bacteroidota bacterium | reverse complement strand
CCAGCTGCATTGATGCTTCCGGCGCCATCGTCATTGTAAAGCCTGATGTTTCAATCACATGTGTTGAATCAGGTTCAGCCATTACCACAGTCCATGGGGAAGCCCCTGTAAGGATCATTTCGACAGTAACCTCTTCTCCGAAACACAGTGTTTGGTCGCCACCGATTGAAATTGAAGGCAAAGGCAGAATATTAACCAATAAACTATCGATTGCATCTGCACATTCACCTACTCCGTGAACAGTTAAATAAAGCATCACTTGTCCATTTATATCATCTGCCGGACCAGAAGTGTAGGTTGTCTGAAGGCTTAATGGATCGCCAAACACACCATCACCGCTTGTAGTCCAGATTAAACAAGTGAAAAAGGCTGCCTTGGCATCATCTATATAAGCCACATTTCCACCAGAACAAACACTTAAATTTTCCCCGGCATCTGCACTCGGTTCACCATAGAAACTTAAGTTCAACGAAGAAATAACTTCTTCGCAATCGCCAATACCTTGTGCAGTTAGAGTAAGTTCAACTGTGCCTCCGGCAAGATCTGCCTCACCTGGAATATATAAACTTTCCAAGGTGGTTGGATTTTCAAAACTACCATCGCCTGAGGAAGTCCATAATAGGGATATATGATTGTTGGCCGTAGCTTCAGAAAGCACTAAACTACTACCGGGGCAAATCGTGATGCTGTTGCCGGCAAAAACTTCCGGTATTGGATTAAATGTTACCATTAAACTGTCAGAAGCTGTGAAGCATTCTCCGGCGTCTTTGGCAACCATCCGAAGGGTTACAGAGCCGCTTGTCACATCCTGAAGACCCGGCAAATAGGTTGTTTGAAGACTGTTTGGTTCTGCAAAAGTTCCGTCACCACTCGTAAACCACTCAATAAGTGAGGTGGTTGAAACTGTTGCAGCGTGGATCAGTATCTCCTGAGAAGTGGAACATGTAGCAAAATCCTCTCCGGCATCTGCAACAATGGGCGCATAAAATCCCAGGACAAGATTATCTGTTACTGTACCCGTGCCAGTTGCAGTCAGTGTCAGAATAACACTACCGGCTTGCTGATCAGCTTCGCTCGGGGTGTAAACAGGATTAATAATCGTCGAATTATCGAAACTGCCTGTTCCATTGGTTGACCAGAGTAAACTTGTATAATTGCTTGCAGTACCGTTCAACTGGGCATTGCTTCCAGGACAAATCATCATATCTGCACCAGCCCAGGCCATTGTAGTTATAATCGGAGGGAATACAATGTCATCAATCCAGGCACCATCCTGACCAGTGGATACTGATCCATCCTTCATATATTCCCATTTGAATGTTTTCATGCCTGCCGAAACAGGGAAGCTGGCTTTTGTCCAGTTTACATTTCCTGCCCATTGCGCTATTTGAACATTGTTGATAAAGAAACGCAGATAATCATAGTTGGCTTCAGAAGATACTCTATAGTAGAATGAGATTGTATCAGCTACTCCAACATCATATTGCAGCAGCAATTGAGAAGACTGGTTATGGCTTATTATGCCTGATTTAGCAGCATAAACGCCACTATTAGGTACATCATTTGTTATCTGCCAGGGTTGATTTCCACCGTTGGCCCATGCAAACTGACTGAAATTACCTGTTTCAAAATCTTCAGTTATGAGGCCAATCTTGGCATTAAAAGATTTTTCATCGTTATAGGCACCTGATTCAATCTTAAATCCAAAATTGGCAACACTGCCTATAGGTGCGCCACCACTCACTTGCACCGTAAATGTAACTAGGACTTGCTGACCGGCTGAAATGGCTCCCAATTGTTGCACCGGACTCGAAACTGTCAGAAAAGGACTGTTTGAAAAGAATGTCCCAATCACATCAGCCACATCACTTTGGCCGGTATTTGAAGCAGTGAAGGTAATCTCAACTGTTTCTCCCGGATCAAGCCGGTTGTTATTGTTTCCTAATGGATCTGCAATGGTAAATGTACCCACTGAAAAATCAGGTGCTTTAACGGGAATTAAAAACTGACTTGTCCATTGTTCTGTTGCGCTGCTTATATTCAGTTGCACCGGAATATTTGATTTATCAGGTATTGATGCTGATACATTGAACTCAAGTGCCTGTAAAGTTGTGACGGTTGAGTTTGCAGCAACACTTCCCAGATCAAAAGTTGCATTTACAAATGTGATATCGGGTGAAACAGAGGAGGCAGTTACAGAAACGTTCTCGGCCTGATCGCTTCCTACATTTTTCATGATCAGATCAAGCATGATATTTTCTCCGTAATCAACAAAACCATTGTTATTTCCATTGGCGTCATTCACAACAAAACTATTGTAAATCATATAAGGGCCATCAGGAGGAATACAATCAATAATTTGCTCATAACGGTAGTAATTTTGCAGGGTCACAGTAACTCTTACCAATGAACCAGGCAGTTGCGACACGATAGGCACCTGCACCAAAGATCCATTTGCAGTGGCAGTTCCAATAATTTCATCATTTACTGTGATGGCAATAAGGGCACCTGCATTTGCGGTAACCTCAAAAATATCCAATCCGCTTAACAAAACCGGCATATGACTTACCGTGAGCAATTGTGGAATTTCAGAATAAACTGTCATAAAAGCATCGCCGTGATGATGGAATAGTTTATGGGTAATATCTTTATGCTGTGTATTATAGGGCCAGCTTGACTGCTGCAGAAAGTATTTTCCTGCTGCATTGGCAAAAGCCGGAAGAATTCCTCTTTCGGCGGGTGTTGTGCCATAGTCAGGCATAAACTGTGGCCACATATTGTCGTAGGCTCCCCAAACAAATGCATCATTGACAAATGAATACGAAACTTCAGTGGCTGCTACCAGGCCTAAAGCACCAAAATTGTGACGATGGAATTTTTCTGTAAAAGATTCGCTGCTGTAATTAAACTTTCCGGTGAGGCAGTTGATGGACCAAACGAAAGTAAGATCCTGATTTGAAAGCCCGCCCATATGGTTATTGGTATATGAGGGCTCACCCCAGCCGGTCTCCATACCGTGATCGCGGTGCTGCAACATAAAGGCACCACTGTTGATGCTGTTATTTACGCGGGTTGCATTGCCTCCCCAGTCAGTCAGATGTGATGTGTTGGCTGGAATATAATTTAAACCATTAGGTCCAAAATAGTTTACAACGGTGCTCGTATTAGCATTGGACGACCATGCGCCACCGGGAGTACCGGAGTATATCGCATTTTGGCGGACAGGATTTTTTCCAAGTGCATGCTCCCAGAATCCGTTTACAGTTTCAGAGCAAAGCTGGAACCAGCGCTCGGTCTGCCATCCCATTGCTGTAATTGGATTATTGTAGAAACTTGCATTTGTTGGAGGTGTGCGCTCATAATTAAGAAACTTATTGATCATATGCTGAAGTTCAGCAGCATTGCGGGCTGTGATACGGGCAAAAACAATATCAGGCAGATTATTTCCTGTCACGTCAGCAAAAGGATGGTCAGAAATATATGGATTATAGCCTCCGGGATGATCATTCAGTGTTTGAGAAATTATACCTTCGGCAGCATTTGTGCTAAAATCGCCAAGCAGTAAAACTGCTGAAGGTGGCAGCGTCCATGTGTTGTATGCATTGTTAACATAAGCTTCCATAGCATTTACTGTGTTCCCACCGACTTCAGTCAGATTAACAACTTTTGTCAAAATACCCTGCCTTTGTCTGAAAACTCTTATGCTGTCGGCCCATTGTGCAAAAACAGGATTGTTGGGCACAATGATAAGATACTCACAGCCTTCTTCCCTGCTATTGGCAAAATCACGGGTTCTTTCAGCATAATCAACTTTTGGTAAAACATTGCTGTTAAATATATTATCGGCTAGAATGACATCCCAATACTGACTACGCAAACGATCATCGCCAAAAGAGCCTTTTCCGCCTTCAAAAACAATCTCTGCATCAATGTCATAATAAACAATGAGTTCTTTGGTGACAGGATTGTACTGAAAAGGCGTGATACCAAGCGATACAGCCTCAACACCGCGCAAATTTGTCACTTCAGAAATCTGAAATGGTTCAGCGGGAAAAAATGCATTTTTGGAGTATATAGTAAGATCTTTGTCATATTTCAATGGTTCGTCATCATTGCCAAGCGGAATGGGTGCTGCAGGCAACAAGTCGATGTTTTGAATCACTTGTTTCTTTGAACTGTTGATAACCAATTTTGGTTTTGCACCGTTTGGAACTGCTACAAACCGACTGCTGGATGGCAGATTTGGAGCCCCGGCATTGGCCGGCAAATAAATACTATTAAGCTCAATCACTTGACCCATAAAGCCATTGGCATCAAAATCATCAATGGCCATTTCAGGAATACCGTGAGAAAAACGAAATGAAGCTGCGTCAGAACGCATGATCTGAAAGCCTTCTTTTTCTGTCGGACTCTGAAACTTTATTGCAGTTCGTTGAGCTTCTGCCCCGCTGCTAAAAAGAATAAAAATTATTGAAGCAAAGAAAAATGAATAACTTTTGTAGAATTTTTTCATGTTGAATACATGTTTAAGTAAAACTGACAACCAATTTGAGGTAACAAATGTAATGATCTCATTTAAAGTAGATACAACTGAGGCTAAAAGATAAGTGCAATTTTGGGTATTTAAAATCATTATAAATTGTATTGCGTTGTTTATGTGGGCTATAGCGCAATTTGCTTATAGATTAGACATCTGTTTTCCCGCAATTGCAGATAAAAAAACCTGCGAATATCCCAGTTGATAAAATTCAAATGAGCATTCAGAGTCCATCATGCTATTTTGGATATTAATTTTTAACAGAATAAAAAAAATAATGCTATCACTTTACAAACTTTGTATATTTGTACTCAATCCTTAAACCAGCAGAACAATGAGTATTGATTTATTATTTTCAATTGGTCAACCGCTTGTCATTATCCTGATACTTTTGGCTTTTTTCAAAATCCGCTTTGAAATCAAATCATTGAATCTGATTCTTAAGGCAATTGCTTTAGGTGCAGTCTCTTCGGTATTGATTATTGCTTTTGACTTTGTCGCTCAGGCGCTGGGTTACGATATGTTGAAAAACCTGAAGCGAAGTGGTTTCTATTCTTTTGCCATTATAGGTTTTGGTAGTGAACTTGGGAAATTTATTTTTTTACGCTATTACTTTCTCAAGAGAAAAAGCTTCAAAGGATCACTTGACGGGATTATTTATTCCATTTTTATTTCATTGGGTTTTGCACTTGTTGCCCTGCCTTTGTTTACGATAGGCGTTTTCTCCCGCCCGACAGGACCGCAGTTTCTCTTTTCGTATACAATTGCCAGCATTGCTTTTGCAGTGGTCATGGGGTTTTTTACTGGCCTTGGAAAGCAGCGCAGAAACAGGCTTGTTGATTCCCTGACAGCCATCGGTGCTGCCAGTTTTTTTCATGGATTCTATTATTTTATCAATCTTACGACCGATCAGACGATTTTCATTTTTTACAGCATAGGAATGCTCCTGATTTCATTGTTGTTGGTAATAAAATCGATAAACATGAAAGGTGAAGATTCTGCTCCAATGCCCTGATGATTTCTCCTTTTCATAATTTCATTATTGAAAACAATTGTAGAGCATTTATACCAAATGCAATTTTGCAATGGTAAATGCCGATGCTATTGAAAAAGTCAAAGTCCGCTGTTTTTGAAAAGAAGTCAGATTCAGGCTTTCGAAGAATACGATTAAACAATCTTGTATTTTTTGCCCGGTAAGGCAACAATAATTCCATCAAACTCAAGGGTAAGCAGCACTCCGGCCAGTTTGGAAGCTGGGAACTCACTGCGTAGCATTATTTCATCGATGCCACATTCTTTCTCCTGACCAAAGATATCCATGATTTTCTGTTCATCTTCGGTGAATTCCTTGAAGAGTTTTGTTTGCGCTGAAACAGACGAACTTTGCTGATTCCAACCCATGAGATATCTTATATTTGCTGCACTTTCAAGCAAAGCGGCTTTGTTTATTCTAATCAAATAATTACAGCCTTCGCTGTAAGTGTCGCCAATTCTGCCAGGCACTGCAAACACATCCCTGCTATAGGAATTTGCAATCTCTGCTGTAATCAATGCTCCTCCTCTTTTTGCCGATTCAACAACAATAAGAGCATCGATCATTCCGGCAACGATGCGGTTTCGCCGGGGAAAATTTTCTCTGTCAGGATTTGTTTGACTCATAAACTCTGTCAACAAGCCACCATTTTCAATCATCTTTTCAGACATCCCTTTATTGCTGTAAGGATAAATTCTATCAAGGCCGTGGGCAAGCACTCCCACTGTCGGAATCCCATACTTCAGCGAGGCACGGTGCGCACAACTATCTATGCCATAAGCAAGTCCGCTCACAATTATCACCTGATCCGGGATCAATTCTTCAACAATGCGTTCGCAAAAGTGCTTGCCATAATCTGAGGCATTGCGTGTGCCCACGATTCCAATTATTCGCTGTTGATTGAGATTTGCACTTCCTTTATAGTAAACCAACATGGGACTGTCAGCGCAATGCTGAAGCCTTTTCGGATAATCTTTGTCAAGATAAAACAAAGGCCTGATGTTCCTTTTCTCTATAAATGCAATTTCTTCTTCGGCCCTCGAGAGCACATTCTGCTTCACAATATTATCAATTGTTTGCGGTCCAATGCCGGGTATCTTCTCTAATTGACGACGCTTTTCCCTGAAAACTGCTTCAGGGCCTCCACAATAAGCTACCAATTTCTTGCCTCCAATATCACCAACTCCCGGAATAAGTGTAAGGCCAATTTTATACAAAAGCTGTTCGGACATAACGGCCAAAATTAGACGAAAAACCATTACTTTTGTACAAAACCCAGCAAATTGTTTTCAAAGAAAAACATACTCATTTGCCCTCTGGATTGGGGTATTGGTCATGCAACACGTTGTGTTCCTATTATTAAAATATTAACTGAACTAAACCAAAGCGTTATCATTGCTGCCGATGGTGCTCCTCTGGCATTGCTCGAAAAGGCATTTCCATCTTTGGATTTCATCAGATTTCCCGGTTTCAGACCGCATTACAGCAAAACCAATTCACAGGTTTCGGAAGTGATAAAGCAGATTCCCGGCATCGTCAAAAGTATAAAGGCAGACCATGTTTTTCTGGAAAAAATTGTAACCCAAACAAAGGCAAATGCAGTAATCTCTGACAATCGTTATGGCGCCTACAGCAATAAAGTTGAATCAGTTTTCATAACACATCAGTTGCATGTGCAAACACCAAAAATACTTTCTGCTTTTAAGCCATTGCTTGACATTATTAACAAACATATCATCAAAAAGTATTCATCTTGCTGGATTCCCGACTTCATGGATGACATCAATCTTTCGGGTAGCTTGTCAAGACCTGCCTTTAAAGAGATTAAAACGAGTTACATAGGACCATTAAGTCGCTTTTCAGCATTAAACATCGAAAACGATTCCGAAAAAATTGATCTGCTGATCATACTTTCAGGCCCTGAGCCACAGCGCACTTTGCTTGAAAATATTTTGCTGGAGCAACTTAAATATTTACAGCTGAAAACTACATTTTTACGTGGTTTGCCCAACGGAGACTCTCTACCAAAACCGATAAAAAATGTCGGATTTTTCAACCATGCTTCCGATATAAAAATTGCTTCACTGATCAAAAATGCAGACTTCATTGTTGCAAGAGCAGGCTATTCAACAATTATGGATTTGGTTGCTCTTGGCAAATCGGCAACACTAATCCCTACACCGGGACAAACAGAACAAGAATATCTGGCACAACATCTTTCAGCCAAAAAACGATTCAACTTCATGGCTCAGAATGATGTAGATCTAAGCAAAATAACTGAAAAAGAGACTGAATCAGTAGTTTTTGAACCCTTCTCCAATACTATCACCGAACTTCATCTAAGGCAATGGCTGAATGATCTTTAATGTTTTTGTATTTTTGCCACAACAAAAAGATAATTACATTTTAAAGAAATTGCATGCTTATACATAAAGACATGAAGATGGCAGAAGTCATTCATCTGAACCATCACTTGCTGCATCTCATCAATCGTTTTGGCATACAACTTGGCTTTGGTGAGAAAACTGTCGAAGATGTTTGCGATGATTACGATGTGCCTTTGTTGTTTTTTCTGGAAATCGTAAATACTTTTCATGATCCCTCCTACTTTCCTGTGAGCAATATGTTACAGTTCAAAGCTGGAATGCTCGTTGATTATCTGCAAAAAACACATCAGTATTACTTGGAGTTTAAAATTCCGGAATTGGAAAGTTATATCAAGAGGCTTCTATCTGATGATTCTATGGAGCCGGAAATCAAACAACTGCTTTCTGACTTTTTTCAGCAATACAAAACTGAATTAACGACCCATATAAACAAGGAGGAGCAAGCTGTATATCCCTATGTGAGGGCACTCGAACATTTTATCGATACCAATAATGATAAGGCTGAGTTTATTCAAAGACTCAAAGACTACTCAATTCATGATTATGAAGAAGATCATGACGATGTGGAGTCGAAACTTTTTGATCTTAAAAACATCATTATTAAGTATATACCAAAACCTAAAGACAGCCGGATTCTGAATGTTATCCTTCATGAGCTTTTTGAACTTGAAAAGGATCTCAACAATCATGCGCATATCGAAGACCTGATTCTAGTGCCAATCGTCGAAAAAATGGAAAAAGAACTCATGACAAGATCTGATAACAGCCTGATCTGATGCAAAGTCCTGTCGAAATTTTGATTATTGAGCCCTCCTTCCTGATCAGGGAAGGCATAAAAACGCTTCTGAGTCAAATGGAGGTAGCGTTTCGTATGGATGAAAGTGATGCCATGGTTCACAATTTGAACCGGCTGATTCAAAAAAGCAATCCGGGCCTTGTGATGATCAATCCATCAATGATGACAGAGAACCTTTTGATCAAACGCTCCGATCCGGAGTTGTCAGGTGTTTTTTTCATTGCACTCGTTCAGCAGGATTTGCCAGATGCTGTAAGCAGTCAGTTTGACGCTTTGCTGCATATATGTGCTTCAAAAACAGCGCTCATTAAAGAAGCAGAAGAAATATTGACGAAGGCTGGAATACTATCTTCCGAAAAAGAAAGCAACACACTCAGTGGCCGCGAAATTGACATCCTTCGTCTCGTTGCCCTAGGTTTGACCAACAATGAAATCAGCGAAAAGCTATTCATCAGTATTCATACAGCCATGACACACAGAAAAAATATTACCAGAAAATTGGGCATTAAAACCGTTTCAGGTCTCACTGTATACGCCATTTTGAACAAACTCATCAAAACAGAAGAACTTAAGGGAAGGATATAAAATCAATTGCTCCCGGGTCAAACATTTAAGGCTGTTAAATGTTTATTTTGTATTGGAATGAAATTTGAAAGCCGCCGCTAAATGCTACAAAATCATAGCTGGACTTTGAAAATGGACTGAAATAGTTTAATTTTGCAACCGAATTTAGAATGAATATAAATAAGAATTGAATATGGAAACAGTAGGTATTTTTTATGGATCAACTTCCGGATCAACGAAATCAGCAGCTGAGAAGATTAAAAAAGCGTTTGGAAAAGGCGCAGACCTTCACGACATCAAGGAAGCGACTCCTGAAATGATCGCTAAATATACAAACCTCGTTTTTGGAACCTCAGCATGGGGCATCGGCGATATGCAAGACGACTGGGAAGATTTTATTGACAGCCTGAGCGAAGTTGACTTCACAGAAAAAAAGGTTGCGCTTTTTGGTTTAGGCGATCAGGCCGAGTATCCTGAAAGCTTTGTCGACGGACTTGGAACAATGTATTGCAGACTTCCCGATAAGTCTGTTGTAACAGGCTTTTGGCCGACTAAAGGCTACAAATACTATTTTTCGCTAGCCGAAAGAGATGATAAGTTTGTTGGATTGGCTATCGATGACCATCAGCAACCTGAACTTACTGATGAACGTGTAAAAACATGGGTCGAACAAATTAAAAAGGAGTTTATTTAACAACACTTATCCCTTCATGCTTTTCAAAAACCAGCATGTTTGCATGGGCTATGAAGTTTATTTTTAAACCCTTCAAAAAGGACAAAATCATTCAGTTTTTGTCCTTTTTGACTTTGTATCGCTATAAAAATATTTTACTTTTCTTTGAATTGACTCAATTCAAGCATTTATTTGCCTATTTGATATACTTTTGCAAACAGAAAGTGTATATGAAGAACTCAACAACATCCAGAACGATCAAATTGATTATGGCATTTGCCATTTTCTATATGGTTATTGGTGAGCTCATTACCTATCATCAAAAAGTTATTTTTGGCGTCGATTTTTTTGGAAACCAACATCCATACACAAAACCTAAATCCGGTGAGGATGGAAGCACAACACACTTTAAGACGCAAAAAGGTGGCGATAAGCAGGATTCCGGAAAAACTACATTCAATGCCATCATTTCTTTTGAATTAAATCTAAGTCCGAAATTATTCTATCTGGAAAAACGAAGGACGGTCTTTGTGCAACCTATACACAAAGTATTTACACTTTTCATGAGCTTGCGGGCACCTCCCCTGTCCTTTTTCTGATCACATTTTTAAAAACTTTTGCGTCTCTGATTCTGATTAAGGCCATTGCTTTAAGCTGAATTTATTTTCAACTGTTAAGTACAGAAATCTGATTGTTTCATTTGTGCCGTTTTTTTCTCAATGAACCTTACCGCAAAAAAACTATTAAATGTGATCTGTCATCAAAAAGAATCTTGCAAATTCTTTATAATAATTTTTCTATAAACTTCATTATTAATATTTTATATTATGAAAAAAGCACTACTTTTTGCAGCATTGATATTTTCAGGACTGCTGCCTTTTTCTTCATTCGCAAATCCGGTGCATGATACTGTCGCAATGGGCCCGGGATATGGAAACGACGTTTTTTACAGTTTAAGCGGAGGTGTTGTAAAATCCGAACCGAGAAACAACTGGGATATAGCCTTTTATACAAACCGATGGAGTGCCGGAATCATGATTAATGATGGTGCAGGGCACATGCTCTACACCTATCCAAACGGAGACACATCTTCGTGGAATAATATTGACTCAACAGGCATTTCAGAATGGATAAACTTGTACAACTCTGATACAATCTGGGAAGATGGCGCTTTCAACCGCAATTCGCTCGGACATCCTGATTATGGCTGGGGTGTATACAATATGATTAACCACGATGTAGTGGGCGATTCATTGTATATCGTAAAACTTGCCAACGGAAGCCTGAAAAAGCTTTGGATTAAAAGAAAAAATTCGATCACGAACACCTTCCATTTCAAGTATGCCAATCTCAACGGGTCTCAAGAAGTGAACGAAACTCTTAATGTGACACCCTACCAAAGCAACAGGATGTTCATTTATTATTCTTTGGTAAATCAAGCTATCGTTGACCGTGAGCCGGATATTGCCAGCTGGGATTTACTTTGGAGCCGCTATGCAGCAATTGTATATGAACTTTCTGGAAATGCATCCTATTACATTGTTGTTGGCGTAACGAATAACCTGGAAGTTGAGGCTAGCAAGCACCACCCTGTTGGACCTGATTTTGATAATTGGTACGCTAATCCATTCGAAACCCATAAAACACCGATAGGTCACAACTGGAAAGAATTCAATATGACACAGTTCCAATGGCTGATAACAGATTCTTTGACCTATTTTGTAAAAAACCGTCAAGGCGATATTTATAAACTTCAATTTGATTATTTCAGTGGCAGCGGTGCCGGAAAGACCGGCTTGGTCAAGAAATTACTTTCATTGGTTTCTGTGAACGAGCAACCTTCTACCAGTGCGTTTTCTGTTTTTCCAAATCCTGCGAATTCATTGGTAAACATTGAACTGCCGGAAAACGAAAACAATGCTGAAATAAGAATTTTTGATCAGGCCGGAAGATTGGTTCTTTCAGAAACCACCACTACAAAAGCTCAAAATTATCAGGTCAATCTTGAAAACTTACGCAACGGCCTCTACATAATAGAAGTTAAAAACGGAAATGCAACAAACCGTCAGAAACTAATTGTTAAACACTAAAATTTTGCGATGCATTTGAATAAATACATCCTTTTAATCCTAATACTTTCTGGCTGTATCTCTCAGGGATACAGTCAGGAGGTTTCTCTCTCTGTGCGCGACGCCAGAAGTAAAGAGGCTGTTTCGTTTGCACACCTGCTTTTCGAAAGTTTCGATAAAAGTCAAAATCAAGCTTTGGTAACTGACTTGGATGGTAAAGTAAAGTTTACAATACAGAAATCAGGCCTTCTAACTGTTACTGCACTTGGCTATCGAAATCAATCGGACAGCATAAATCCAGGTGTAAATAAAACTATTCTGCTTCAGCCCTCTGTGTACAATATGGACGAAGTTGTTGTGACAGGACAATATACTCCGCAACCCGTTGACAAATCTATTTTCAGGGTGAAAGTAATTGGTTCAAGACTTATCGAACAAAAAGCTTCCAATAACTTAAGCGAGCTGATGTCAGGCGAATTGAATATAAGAAGCTCTTTTGATGGTGCGCTGGGATCAAAAATCACATTGCAGGGACTTGGCGGCGAACACATCAAGTTTTTAATTGATGGCGTTCCGCTCATTGGCCGCATGAACGGAAACATCGATCTTGGGCAGCTGAATCTGTACAATGTCAAGCAGATAGAAGTTATTGAAGGCCCAATGTCGGTTATTTATGGTTCAAATGCTTTGGCTGGGGTAATAAACATTATTACAAAAGAAAACAACCAGACAGCCTTTACCACAAATGCAGGCAGCTATCTTGAATCTGTTGGAGTATATAATTTTAACGCCGATGCTGCCGTAAGTAAAAACAGGTGGAGTGGTTCTATAGCTGGCGCAAGGAATTTTTTTGACGGTTTCAGTGCTTACGATACCACAAGATCCAAGCGCTGGAAACCCAAACGCCAGTACAATGCTGATGGAACTCTGAGTTACGTCAAAGATGATTTTAAGGCAAGATTGAGCTTATCCTACTTCAACGAAATGCTTCAGGACAAAGGCAATTTACTCAAACCTTACTATGAAACTGCCTTTGACAGTGAATTCAAATCCAATCGTTTAACATCCAAACTTGATGTAAGCAAAAGATTATTCAAAGACCGATACCTCACAGTACTAGGTTCCTACTCTTATTACGACAGAGTAAAAAACACCTATTTCAATGATCTTACCACCCTTGAAAAGAATCTTACTGCCAATATCTACGATCAGGACACATCGAGTTTTAACCAATATCTGTTGCGGGCGGAATTCAGCAAAAGCACTCCAAGCAGCCCTTTCAATTATCAACTGGGTATAGATTTAAACTATGAAAATGGTTTTGGACGCCGGATTTTAGATAAGCAACAATCTATTGGCGATTATGCAGCATTTCTCAGCGTTAAGCTTCAGCCAGCCGTGAGATTGATGCTGCAGCCCGGCCTGCGTTATGGATTCAACACGAAATATAAGTCGCCATTGGTATATTCATTAAACCTGAAATGGGACCTGTTAGAAGATTTGAGCCTGAGAGCCTCGTATGCCAAAGGTTTCAGAGCCCCTTCACTTAAAGAACTCTATCTTGACTTTGTTGATGTGAACCACAACATCAGGGGAAATGAAAATCTAAAGGCCGAAAACTCGCACAACCTCAATCTGGCAATGAAGTACCATCATGAGAAGGAAACCTACGATTATGGAATGGAAATGAATCTGTTCTACAACAATATTTCAAACAGTATCAGTCTTGCTACAGTCAGTGTGAATGATGCCTTATACACCTATGTGAACCTTGATAAAATGATAACGCAGGGATATCAGCTGCAATTCAACAACAGGCTTTACCCCTGGCTTGAAATAAAACTTGGGGTAGGACAAACAGGGCGCAAACAGATTCAAAATAAGGAAGTTGACATTGAAATGATCTACAGCACAGATGTGCTTACTACCATCAACTACCAATGGCGTTTGACCGATCTTAACTTTGGACTTTATTACAAATACAATGGCGATTATCCGGAAGTGTTCGTAAATCAGAATGGGCAGATATTCCGTACCATAATGGAAGGTTATCACACTTTTGATATTACACTTGGCAAACCACTATGGAACAACAGGTTACAGGCTCAGATTGGTGCTAAAAATATTTTTGACAACACAAATATTGCAGTCAAAGGCGATACAGGCGGTGGAGGTATTCACTCAGGTGGAGGCAGTTTCTCACCGGTTGGCTGGGGTCGCACATATTTTGTAAGACTTGCAATGCAAATCAGAAAATTCAAATAGATTCATGAAAAAATATCTGCCATATATTTTCCTGCTTTTAATTTCGTCCTTACTGACTTCCTGCTTCAAAGAAGACGAACGCATCATGCCCTATGACCGGGGTGATAAGCTCACGGCGATGATTGAAATGACCCAAACCTATAAATATCAGGTATACTTTAATCTTGAAGATGCTCAGGTTGTTGGAGTTGTCAACAAACAGAGCTTCGACCTCATGTTTGATACCAATCCTGCCGGCAGCCATATTTTTCTTAATTCAGCCAACTTTATGATGGCTGCCCGAACAGGAAAAACAAGTCTTTCGGATGTAACAAGTTTTGCCGGCCTTGAAATGAAGTTTGATCCGTCTACCGGCAACCGCGACTCAACAGCGATTGGCAACTGGTTTTCAATGAATGGAAATGACACTGTTTTTTCAGGCGAAGTTTACGTTATCAACCGTGGATATGACGATCTGGGCAACACCCTTGGATATAGAAAAATGATTTTTGACAGTCTGAAAGGACAAACATATTATTTCAGGTACGCCAATTTGAATGGCACAAATGAAGTTTCTGCCCGGGTAACCAAATCACCTGAAAAGAATTTCTCCTATTATGCGTTCAATAGTACTGAAGGCCAAATATATCCAGAGCCTGACAAAAATCAATACGATTTATTGTTTACACAATACACAACATTGCTTTTTACGAATACCGGAGATCCATACCCCTATCTGGTTACAGGCGTGTTGCTGAATCGGTTCAACACATTTTCTGCCTTAAACCAGGACTTGGTTTTTGATTCAATTACCCGCGAAAATGCGATGGAAGCAAACTATATCAATCGATTGGATGTTATAGGATATGATTGGAAAGATGTAGTTGGTGATGTCAGCAGTGGCATTGTGTTTTATGAGGTAAAAACTGAAAACAATTATTTCATCCGGACACAGGAAGGATTCTATTTCAAGATGCGGTTTGTAAGTTTTTACAATCAATCGGGAGAAAAAGGATATCCAACAATAGAGTTTCAGAGACTTTAGGCGAAGGAAATAGTTTTCAGACTTATTAAGCTATTCATCCTTTGTAAATTCATCAATAGATTGAGTTGGAGCTGCAGAAAACCCGCAATTTTTTGAAGCTCGCAAAATGCAGGTTTTTGCTGACTAAAAGCAAAAACTTTCTTAGCTTTTCTGGCACTTGTCATGAGGCTTATCCATATTTATGCATTTCGTCTTAAACATGATTGGAATCAGTCAGTAAACTAATTGCTCCTTGTATCCAAAATAGTTTTAACATTGCTCCGCTTATCTGCTTAAATATTTTATTTTTGTACTGTTATCAAACATTACAGCAAATCATGGTAAAAAACTTAGGAGCGACAAATTCAATTTTCAATCAATTCATCGCAGAATTAAGAAGTTCTGAAATACAGGCCGATCGCATGCGTTTCAGAAGAAATCTTGAACGCGTCGGCGAAATTTTTGCCTACGAAATAAGCAAAACTTTCGAATACAATCCAACTGAAATAACTACCCCTTTGGGCGTTGCTGAAATTCCACTCTTCAACAATCAACCTGTATTAGCAACAATTCTGCGGGCAGGTCTGCCATTGCATCAAGGTATGTTAAATTACTTTGATAAAGCTGAAAATGCTTTCATCACTGCCTACAGAAAATATGACAAGAACGAAGCATTTGATATCCGCGTTGAATATGTTTCAAGCCCTGACATCAATGGCAAAATCGTAATTCTGACTGACCCGATGCTGGCTACAGGTGCCTCAATTGTAAAATCAATCAAAAGTTTGCTGGCCTTAGGAATGCCGAAACATATTCATATCGTTTCTGCTTTGGCCAGCATCGAGGGAATTGAATATGTTAAAAGGCATTTGTCGCTGCACAATCTTAATATTTGGGTTGGTGCAATTGATGATGAACTTACAGCTCAAGCTTATATCGTGCCTGGATTGGGAGATGCAGGTGATTTGGCATTTGGAAAAAAAAGCGACTAATTCAACCTTAATATGGACAAAGCATTTTTTGAAAATATCAGAATCTCATTTGAATCAATCCGTAACCACCTTTTGAGGACAATTTTAACCGTTGCAATTATTGCCTTTGGCATCATGGCATTGGTAGGCATACTAACTGCTATCGATTCGATCAAATACTATCTGAATGAGAATTTCTCGATGATGGGCGCCAACACTTTTAATATCAGAAACCGCGAAATGGTTGTTCGCATGGGTGGAAGAAGCAGCAATGCAAATGCATACAAAAACATTTCCTACCGGGAAGCCCTGCGATTTAAGGATGAATTCAATTTTCCTGCCTCCACTAGCATGCACACTTTTGGAACCGGAATTGCAACTTTGAAGTTTGAATCCGAAAAAACGAATCCAAATATCCAGATTGTTGGCATCGATGAGAACTATATTTATAACGCCGGATATGACATTGAACAAGGCCGAAATCTAACAGCACAAGAGGTTACTTCAGGCGCACATGTAGTAGTTGTTGGCAGTGCAATCATCAAAGATTTGTTTAAAAACAATGAAGATCCGGTAGGGCAGATCATCTCTGTTGGCCCTGGAAAATATCGGATTGTCGGGGTAATGAAAGAAAAAGGATCAAGCATGGGATTCAGCGGCGATCGTAATTGTTTGATGCCTCTCAACAATGTGCGGCAGTATTTTTCGCGGCCAAACATGAACTATACAATTAGTGTACGCACACGAAACGCCGAAGAACTCGAGCCGGCAATTGGTGAAGCAACTGGAATTTTCAGAGTCATTCGTGGTGATACACCTGGAAAAACTGAAACCTTTTCTGTGATGAAAAGCGATAATATTGCCAATATGTTGCTTGGACTAACAGGTCAGGTCAGACTTGGAGCCACTTTCATCGGACTGATTACGCTTTTTGGTGCAGCAATCGGGTTGATGAATATTATGCTGGTGTCGGTGACCGAACGTACCCGTGAAATTGGAATCAGAAAAGCCATCGGAGCAACCCGAAAAACCATACGCGATCAGTTTCTCATTGAAGCAGTTGTAATTGCACAAATTGGCGGTTTTTTTGGAATTGTTGCCGGTATCCTTGTTGGAAATATTCTCTCTTACTTCATCGGCAGCGCTTTCATTGTTCCATGGCCATGGATTATTCTGGCTGTTGTACTTTGTTTTGTTGTCGCGCTTGTTTCAGGATCAATTCCGGCAAATAAAGCAGCAAGTGTTGATCCAATTGAGTCGTTGAGATACGAATAAGATCTGCGTGAAAATCCGCTAAATATTTTCATCTTTAAAAAATAATTTATGCCTAATAACTATAAGCAGCTGATTGAAAACAACAAAAGTTGGGCACAGAAAAAAAAGGAATACAGTCCTGGCTATTTCGAAAACCTTAAACTCCGGCAGGAGCCAAATTTCCTATATATCGGCTGTTCTGACAGCAGAATGCCATTAGATACTTTCACGCAAACAGAACCTGGAGAACTTTTTGTTCACCGGAACATCGCCAATCAGGTATCTATTACTGACATCAACTTCCTTTCTGTACTTGATTATGCAGTGAATGTGCTGCGTGTTAAGCATATCATCGTATGCGGTCATTACGGCTGCGGTGGCGTTAATGCTGCTTATCATGGATTCGCAAGAGGTCTGGTAGGAAACTGGATTAGCCCGATCAGGGATATTGCACGTAAATATAAAGAAGAACTGGATGCTATTCAGGATGAAGAACAGCGACTAAACAGGCTTTCAGAGTTAAATGTGCTTAAGCAAGTTGGCAATCTTTATAAAACGCACGTCATACAACAAGCTGCTGCTGAAGGCAAGCTTGATTTCCAGATTCATGCATGGATGCTTGACCTTTCGAACGGTCTGATAATGGAATTGGCATTTGAGAAAACACAGCAAAAAGCACCGCTTAAATCAAATTAGAAATCTCCCATTAACTAAAAAGCACTATGGCAAAATTTGATTTTTCTAACCGCGATAGTTTTGGTTCAAAAATAGGAGTGATCGCTGCTGCTGCAGGCTCCGCCATTGGCCTTGGTAATATTTGGCGGTTTCCATACGTTGCAGGTGAAAACGGTGGAGGGGCTTTTTTGCTTATTTATATTGGATTCATAATTATGATTGGCGTTCCTGTGATGCTATCGGAATTTGTTATAGGACGTAGGGCTCAGCGCAATCCAGTTGGTGCTTTCCGTTTGCTTGCACCCAAAAGTCGTTGGCCACTCATAGGTTTCATGGGAATTACAGCCGCTTTCACGATTCTGGCTTTTTATACTACTGTTGCCGGATGGACGCTTGAGTACCTTTATCTGGCTGTTTCAAATGGTTTTCAAGGACAAAGCAAGGCTGATCTTCAAAATAATTTCGGTGAGTTTGTGGCTAGTGGAACAAGACCTTTGGTGTGGCAGGTTGTTTTTATGCTCCTAACGGCCTGGATTGTGTTTAAAGGAATTAAAAACGGCATTGAGAAATACACTAAAATTCTAATGCCCTTATTACTTGTAATTATCGTTGGCCTTTGCGTGAGAGCTTTAACCTTGCCTGGCGCGAGCGAGGGATTGATTTTTCTTTTTAAGCCTGACTTCTCAAAAATCAATGGGAACGTAGTGCTTCAAGCACTTGGACAATCATTTTTTTCATTGAGTATCGGCATGGGTACGTTGATCACTTACGGCTCATATATCAGCAAAAAAGACAATCTGGGTTTGACTGCGGTTTCTGTTTCTGTTGCAGATAGTCTAATTGCTATCCTGGCTGGAATTGCAATTTTTCCGGCAGTTTTCGCCTTTAATATTACCCCTGAAGCTGGCCCAAGCCTTGTTTTTATAACGCTTCCACTAATCTTTGAACAGATGCCCGGAGGCTATTTCTTTGAGATTATTTTCTTCGTTTTACTTGCTATAGCTGCACTTACATCTACTATATCAGTGCTCGAAGTTGCCGTAGCCTATCTTGCCGAAGAATTGGATATGAGCCGAAAGAAATCGACAATTATCGCCTCAACAGGAATTACAATTCTTGGAATATTTTGCACACTAAGTATGGGGCCTCTTCCAGAGCTTGGTTTTGGAGGAATGAATCTTTTTGATATACTTGAAAAGCTATCTGCCAATATCTTCCTGCCTCTGGGTGGGCTATTCATTGTGCTTTTTGTTGGCTGGAAAATGGGAAAAAATAATGTTTTTGCAGAAATAAGCAATGATGGCTTACTGAAAGTGAGACTTAAATGGGTTTATTTATTCATTATCAGATTTATTGCTCCAATTGCTATTGCTTTGGTTTTCCTCAACGGTCTTGGATTGTTTGGAGTGTTTAGCGGAGGCGATCTATAAATCCACCTTCGAAGAACTGATACTTCTGTTTTAATACATTATTTAGAAGCCTTTATATCAACCGGTTATATTCTTTTATAAACATTTGCTGTCACTTTTAAATGGAGTTTTTTAAGCAAATATTGACCTTTTCCAAAAAGGAGCAGTTATCCATTGCGGTACTTCTGTTGCTATTTATTTTGTTGGCATTGCTTAATATTTTTGCTGGCAAATTGTTTTCTCCAACTATTTTTCCTGCTGTAAATTTTGATTCAATTGTAGTTCAATTTCAAGCTGAAGGTTTGGAAGAAAAGACTTCAAAGACTTTTGAATATGCAAATCCTGAGACATCATTTACTGCGAACAAATTAACACCTTTTCCGTTCAATCCTAATATGCTTTCGGAGGAAGACTGGAAGAAAATTGGTCTTAGTGAGCGTCAGATCAAAGGAATAAAAAACTATGAAGCGCGTGGAGGTAAGTTTTTCCGTAAAGAAGACGTCAAAAAGATGTACACAATCAGCGAAGCCGAATATGCTATTCTCGAGCCATTTATTGTCATTCCTACGCCAGAAGTTTCAAAAATAAAAGCAGAAAAGGAAGAAAAGAAAAAGGTTTATGAAACAACATTTGAAAACCCAAAGGCCCTTTTTGATGAAGTATTTGAGCTAAATACAGCTGATTCATTACAACTGATTCAAATTCCGGGTGTTGGTCCATGGACATCTCACAGAATACTTCAATACAGGAATATTTTGGGTGGTTTTTATGACAAAAACCAACTTTATGAAGTTCATGGATTTGACAGTTTGCGCTACGATCAAATTGAAAAACACCTTGTGATTGATTCATTGTTGATAAATAAAATACGTATCAATTATTTTACTTTCAAGGAGTTGATCCGACATCCTTATATCGATTACGCTTTAACAAAAACACTTGTAAATCACCGTGAGAAAAGAGGTTTTGTAAAATCTTTTGACGAACTCGGAAAGCTTGAAGGCTATACCACCGAAACAATAAAAAAACTAAGACCTTACGTCCGTTTTGATTGATCCCGATAGAATTTTCAACGCAGCCCGGTTTTGGCACTCAAACTTTTAAGATCAGCTAAACAGATTGTGAGCACCCGATACCAAACAGCAGCAGGAAGTTTTAGCTCAAGTGCTTTTGATAAGGTTTTATCCGAATCAGATTTGTTCAGATGTGCTTTAATTAAATCAGCAAACTCAAATTCATCAACAGATATCAAAGGGATGCCTTTTTTAATTAAATGAAGCAGCTTTTCAGGAAAAAACAATTGAATTTTTTGACGAAAAATAAGTCTTTTTAAGCCGCTTCTATCTGATGGTGCTACATTCCAGTTTGGATTAACAATGTCGCCTGCATTTGCCGGAAGCTTTCTGAAAAGCTGAAGAAAGAGTTTTCCAAAAGCTTTTTCTTTCATTGGCAATGACATTGCAAGATCAAAAAAGTCAGGATTGTAAAATGGTGTTGTGGACCAGGAATAAAAGCGATTGCGATCCTCCCCTTCAAACAACCAATTCATTGCACGCTCTCTGAGCATGAAACTTTGATGCTGCTCAGCAATCGATTGAAGTTTATATCCATTCAAAACATCCCTGACTGATTCAATGATCACATCAGGACTCAGGCCTGAAAGTGCAGAAACTGTTTTTAATGTTATCAAAGTATGCTTTCTCAGAAGATAGCTTATTAGTTGGTTTTGCGTGTAAACACCAACCAAAGGATTAAGGTCGGCCAGCACTTTGTCGCCACCATCACCCGTAATCTGCGAATACTCATTTTGCTGAAAATACTTCAGATAAGGCAATAAAAATGCCATATCTGCTCCGTTTAAACCTTGTTTAATTTCTAAAAGCTCTAAAATACCCTGCTCATTAGCAGCAGGAATATTCATAAACTTGTGTTTGTCTTTTAGATTAAGTCGCGCAATGATTTCATTCACTGCTATGACATCAGCGTCAGCACTACCCTCATCATCAATATAGGTAAACAAAGGAATCTCCGATTTTGATTCAGCAAGTAAAACGGCAAGCAATCGCGAATCCAAACCACCGCTCAAAGAAAGTGCAGGCTCCAAAAGCTTGCTGATTCTGGCCTGCAGAGCAGTTTGCAAATGATTAATCAAAAGATCAATGTCTGCGTTTTCTACTGATGGCTTGTTTTGTTTCGGGAAACTGAAATATTCATTTTGCTGTATTGCGTATTCTCCATAATCAATAACAAGCTGGGCATGTGGCGGAAAGCGTTCAATTCCTTCCCATAAAGTCCTCTTTCCCAAAGAAAAACCAAACAGCAGATTTTGGGCGTGCGCAATTTTGTCTTTTCTGACAACTGTGTTCACCAATTTTATGAAGCGAATATCTCTGCTTATTACCAAATTATCCAGTCCTTTATGAATATACAGCGGCAATCGGCCAAAACGATCATTAAATAAGAGTGCTTTTTTTTGTGTGGAATCTACAAGCAAAAAAACAAACTCCCCATCCGTAGCTTTTACAAATGAGGCAATATTGTCATGTCTGAATCCCTCGTGCCCAAAAAATGTATCAAATAGTGCTTCTTCTGAAACAGGCCAACCGGAGTATATCATGCCCTCAAAGATGATGAAGCGGCCTTCCTTCTTATATTGCTTAAAAGGATAATTTCTTTTGGCATATAACCCTGCAAAGCATTCTTCAGATTCAAAATCGATTTGATGAAAACGACAATCACCATCGGAAAGTGATGATAATGTGTTGCTTATATTTTCTAAATTGGCATTAACCGCTAAAATCAGACCTGGCATAATTTTAATTCATACTGCAAAATAAGTGATTCTGCTGGTTAATGTCGTTGTCAACGAAAAAAAAACGGATATTTGTGAATTACCCCAAAAAATCAATTCCTGAAATTGTGATTTTTGATCTTTTACCTGTGAAAAATGACCTAAAAAAATGGCAGATAAATTAACTTTTGGCATCTTAGTCAACGGTCCCATTGTCGAAAAATGGCAGGCTGAGGTAATAAAACTTTTATTGAATGAAGGTCATAAACTTACATTAATTGTTCAAAACGACAATCCCCAAAATAAAAACGGCTTTTTCAAACGACTTCAGAAATATCCGTGGAATAGATTTGTTTTTAGATTATGGCATCGATTTCTCTTTAAACCATTATCCAAACAACCATTTGATATTTCTGCACTGTATAATGAAACGAAAGTTCTGTATTGCCAAACAATTCAAAATGGATTCAAGCAGCTTTTTGATATAAAGGACGTTCAATTCATCAAAGAAAATCAACTTGATTTTCTGCTTCGGTTTGGGTTCAACATCATTCGTGGAGACATATTGAATGCAGCACGGTATGGTGTGTGGTCGTTTCACCATGACGATGAGACGATCATTCGAGGAGGCCCTCCCGGATTTTGGGAAGTTTACCACAAGATGGAATCAAATGGTGTGATTTTGCAACAGCTCACTGACAGTCTGGACAAAGGGGTTTTATTAAAAAAAGTTTATTTCCCTGTTATCAGACACTCCTACAAGGCGCATCTGGACAGCATTTACGGCAACAGTACATTTTTGCCTGTGCATATTTGCAATGCAATTATGCAAGGCAATTTCGATTCAGCACCATCCGTTTCGGAAGCAGCGGTTTTTCATCCTCCAGGAAATCTAAGAATGCTCTTATTTTTCGTTAAAATGGCTTACCGAAGAGTGTTTTTTCATCTTAATGACCTTTTCAAACAAGAAGACTGGAATATCGGACTTATAAAAGGCTCTGTTTTAAATGTAATTTCAGAGCCGGAAAAATATATACAACAGACCCAATGGTTTCCAAAAAAAAGCAATAGCACTTATCTTGCCGATCCATTTATCATAGATTTTAAAAACGATACCCTGCTCTTTGCAGAGCTATTTGATTATCGCAAAGGCAAAGGTCAGCTTGTTCTGGCGAAGGCTTCCGAAAACTTTTCAACCTTTGAGGCTGTAACTTCTGAAAAACTTCACCTTTCTTTTCCATTTCTTTTTACATGGGAAGAAAAACTCTACTGCCTTCCAGAATGCTTCGAATCTGATGGAGTTCAACTTTACTATTATGACGAAGTTTCAGGGAAGCTGGTACATGAAAGATGCATTTTAGATGGATACAGAGCTGTTGATCCCGTTTTGTTTGAACATGAAAGCCTTTGGTGGCTTATGTTTACTACAAAAGATTTGCCCAGTGTTAATCTATATATATTTTATAGCAACAATCCTTTTGGACCATTTAAGGCACATACTCAAAACCCAGTAAAAACTGATATCAGTTCAGCACGTAATGCTGGTAAACTGCTCATTTATAACAAAATGCTCATTCGTCCTTCGCAGGATTGTGCAGGACATTACGGAAAAGCAATCAACCTCAATAAAATCATTGAACTTACGCCAGATACATTTAAAGAAGTTGTATTTAAAAATATTCAGCCTGACAAAAACTCAACATTTCGTTACGGACTTCACACGCTTAACGGAAACACTGAAAACACCCTGATCGATGGAAAGCGATATGTTTTTACCTTTGCTGGCTTCAGACATCAGTTAAAGCAAAAATTAAAGAAGCGATGATTTTACGAAAAATACTCGGAACATCTGGCTCGCGTATTCTGCATGCAGCATCCAATCTTTTGCTTTTATGGCTGGCCACAAACAAGCTTGGCAGTGAAGCATGGGGTTTATCCGGGTTAATATTGCTCGATATCTCTTTGCTTTTACTCATAGCTGATATGATTGGAAATGCACTGGTATTTTTCAGTTCCAGACGTAATACTAAAAGTTTGCTTAAGCTTTCATATTTCTGGATTGGGATTGTAGTCTCAGCAGCTGGTTTGATATTTTATTTGTTGCACTTTTTTCCGAATATTTATCATTTTTTGATACCTAAAGGCTATGGAATTCACATCTTATTGTTGGTATTGCTTAACGGCTTTCATGGCTTCAATATGTATATCCTGCTTGGAAAAGACAGAACAACTGCTTTTAACAGCCTTTTTATAATTCAGTTTATCACAATGCTGCTTAGCATGGCAGGATTAATCTATATTTTTAACATTACAGACGAGCGGGCCTTTGTTTATGCTTTGTATGCTTCCTATATCTTTCCGCTTTTCCTTGGTTATCTTCTTATATTGAGCATCCTTAGAAAGGAAAATCATTCAAAGCCAGATGCTTCTTTCAGTGAATTATTTCGTTTTGGAAGCATGACACAACTTTCAAGTATCGCCCACATGCTAAATAAACGATTAAGTTTCTATTTTATTAATCAGTTTACAGGGCTATCTGCCCTTGGTATTTACAATTCAGGATCTCAGCTGACCGAAGGCTTAAGAATGATCGGTCAAAGCATTGCATTGGTACAAATATCTAGTCTCAGCAACAGTGATGACAGGATTTACGCAAAAGTTCTGAGTCTGCAATTGCTTAAATTTTCTGTGATTCTAACCACTATAGCAATTGGAATACTTGCTTTAATTCCATCCTCAGTTTTTGAATTCATATTCAGTAGTGGTTTTGGCGAGATACGCGTTGTTATCATCAGCCTGAGTCCGGGAGTTGTTGCGCTTGCAGCAAATGCGATTTTCAGTCACTATTTTTCAGGAACCGGCCGGCCAGTATACAATCTTTATGCGTCTTTGGTTGGACTTGGAGTAACAATACCAGCAGTATTTATATTGATTCCGGCATATGGGCTTGCAGGTGCAGGAGCAGCAGCCTCAATCGCATACACAGCAACAGTTATCTATCAATGGTTTGTTTTTAAAAAAGACACTGGTGCAAACTGGCTTGAACTTCTCATCAGTAAAAATGACATTCTAACTGCATGGAGAGCAATTAAAAATTTGAAAAAACCCGATAGTTTTTAATAAATATTCACTCAATTCAATTTCAAGTTGCACAGAAAAGGTGACTTTCAATTAAGCGTTCAATACCTATGTAATTCCGTTAAGTTAAATTCTAACAAGGATAATCTTGCTTTTTCAATTATAAACAAGTATTTTTACGGAATTAACAATAAAAAAACATCGTTATGAAAAAAAATGTAGGAAATATTGATCGCATCATTCGCATTGTTCTCGGATTAATAATCGGAGTTGTGGGAATCATGAATCATTCTTGGCTTGGTCTTATCGGAATCGTACCTATTGCAACTGCTTTTTTAAGCTATTGTCCGGCATACAGTCTATTTAGATTTAGCACCAATATCAAAAAGCAATTATAAAAAGCGCAAATCGCCTTCACTTAGTCCAAAAACACTACCAGTCCAAACAAAAAACCCCATCCAAACATGGACGGGGTTTTTGTTATGATTTGGCGACGACCTACTTTCCCACATTTCACTGCAGTATCATCGGCGCTGACAGGCTTAACTTCTCTGTTCGGAATGGGAAGAGGTGGACACTGTCGCAATAGTCACCTAAATATCTTGTGTCTTCTAAGTTTT
>JAGXRB010000371.1 GCA_018336075.1 Bacteroidota bacterium | reverse complement strand
TGTGTAGGTTTGCATGTTTTAAACATCTATGATAAAATTCGACACTTTTACCCTCATCAACGGACTTCGTTTTGTTGTGCACCATGATGCAAATACGCCCATCGTGGCAATGAATATCCTTTATAAGGTTGGTGCGCGTGATGAGCATCCCGAAAAAACAGGTTTTGCACATCTTTTTGAGCACCTCATGTTTGGTGGCTCAATAAATATTCCCAGATATGATGAACCACTTCAAAGGGCTGGCGGGGACAACAATGCGTTTACCAACAGCGATATCACCAACTATTACCTTACACTCCCGAAAGAAAATATTGAAACTGCTTTCTGGCTTGAATCAGACAGAATGCTGAGTCTGGCCTTTTCAGAAAAAAGTTTTGAAGTGCAAAGACAGGTTGTTGTAGAAGAATTCCGGCAAAACTATCTCAATCAGCCTTATGGCGATGCGTGGCTTTTGCTGAAACCACTCGCCTACTCAACACATCCCTATCAGTGGAATACCATCGGGAAAGAGATTTCGCATATTGAACAAGCCACTTTGGAAGACGTAAAAGACTTCTATGGAAGATTTTACAATCCGAACAATGCAATTATCGCTATTGCTGGCGACATTTCAACTGAAGAAGTGAAGCAGCTTGCCGAAAAATGGTTTGCTTCTATTCCTGCAGGCCCTGAAATCAGCCGAAGCTTGCCATCTGAGCCAATACAGAAAGAAGCACGCAAGCTTCATGTCAAAAAACAGGTGCCTGTAGATGGCATATATAAAGCATGGCATATGTGCGGACGCAATGATGATGACTATTATGCAACCGACCTTATATCTGATTTACTGGGTTCGGGCCAGTCATCAAGACTTGTGAAAGCGCTGATTAAAAAACAGGAATTATTTGCTGAAATCAGCGCTTTTATCACAGGCGACTCCGATCCGGGGCTGTTTGTCGTGACCGGTAAATTGCTTCCGGGGATAAGTTTTGATGCAGCTGAAGAAGGAATCAACCAACAGATCGCGATTCTGAAGCAAAAAAGCCCTTCAATGGATGAACTTAGAAAAGTGAAAAACAGAGTCGTTTCCGGACAAGCTTTTTCAAGCATTTCGGTGCTCAGCAAAGCCATGAATCTGGCTTATTACACTTATCTTGGCGATACTGACCTCGTTAACAACCTGACCAAACAATACAGAAAAGTACAAGCTGCAGATATAATACGCATTGCAAATAATATTTTCACAGAAAACAATTGCAGCACGCTCTATTACACCAAAGAAAATGACTGAAATAACTACACTTGAACGCTTCAAAGCGCCCGCACTTAAAACCGCTGCATCTTTTGTGCTGTCGGAACCGCCATGTATGGTTCTGCCAAACGGAATCCCTGTGTATACCTTCAATGATCAAAGTCAGGAAACACTGCGGTTCGATTTGATCATCAATGCCGGCAGCGCCCTTCAGCAAAAAAAACTTGTTGCCAACAGCACCATAAATATGCTCCGCGAAGGAAGCACACGTTATACAGCTGGTAACATCAATGCCAAAATTGATTACCATGGTGCTTACATCGACCTTCAATCATCAAAAGATATTGCATGGATGAGCGTTTTTTGTCTTGGAAAATCATTGCCTCTGCTGATGCCTCTGATCGAAAGCATGTTGAAAAACCCGTCTTTCCGCCAGCGTGAGTTCAGGATGTACAACAGAAGGCAAAAGCAGGACTTTATCGTAAGCAGCAGAAAAAACAAACAGATCGCCTTCAGAATTTTTAATGAAAAACTTTTTGGCATTGATACTCCCTACGGACAAACGGCTGCCATTGAAGACTTTGACAAGCTTTCAACCAGCGACCTTGCACAGTTTCATGCAAAACATTTTCTGCCGGCCAACTGCACCATTATCATGAGCGGACAGATAAATGATAAAATTATTCAGACAATAGAAAAGCACTTTGGCGATAACTGGAGCAATGCTGAGCTGCAGACGGATTTTATACAGGAAACTCATTTTAAAAGCGGTTTGCACCAGATTCAAAAACCCGATTCATTGCAGACTTCCATCATGATGGGCCGTCCGGTGATGCAGCGCAGCCATCCTGATTATTTTGGTTTTCTATTCCTTAACACCATTTTAGGAGGCTATTTTGGTTCACGGTTGATGAACAATATTCGTGAAGACAAAGGGTTTACTTATGGAATACATTCACAGGTAATGCCTTACAGAAAAGCATGTGGATTTTTAATCAGCACCGAGGTAGGAACTGAGGTTACTGAAAATACGCTTGAAGAAATAAAAAAAGAACTATTTCGGATGCAAAATGAATTGGTGGATGCTGAAGAAATGGCTCTTGTGCGAAACTACCTCAACGGAACCTATCTTCGGGCCCTTGACGGGGTGTTCAATCAGGCAGAAAAGTTCAGAACAACACTTGACAACAAACTGGGGATGGAGTATTTTGCAAACAGCCTGAAAGCAATAAACGCTGTCACGGCAGAAGAAATAAAGGCTCTTGCAGTAAAATACCTCAGCCCGGACGATATGCTGACCGTTTTGGTTGGAAATTTAAAAACCACCTGACCCATAGTGGCAGGCTAGCAAAAAATATTAGGCGATGAAAGTTTTAAAATTTGCTTTTTTATTGTGGCTGATGTTTTCATTTTTTGAGGGGATGGGGCAGGCATCAATTATTGAATCTATTTCGGTTATAAATCAGGAAGGCCATGTCAGAGTAAGATGGTCTGAGCCAAATCCTGAATTGACAGAGAAATTTTCTGTTTTACGGCTAATAAATGGCACTTTTGTTGCCTTGGATACGATTTATGACGGTTCTGCACTTGAATGGATCGACTTGAATGCACCTTCAAATGATAGTATTTGCCTCTACGTTGTTGACAACTTCAGAGGCTCTGGTTATTCTGAACCAAAACTTCAGTCCATTTTATTGAATAAAACTGTAATATATAACGAATGTGAACTTAAAAATACGATAAGATGGTCCGAATATCAAATTACAAACTTTGTTAGCTCATACAGAATTTCTGTATCAATAGATGGTGGCACCAATTTTCAGCAATTAGAAGAAATTCAAACAGCAACGCTAACACCTGTTCTTAGAATTCAACAACCTTACTACACCTCTCCTGACTCTACAATTAGTATTTACGAGTATACACATGAAAATATAGTCCCAAATGAAATTTATCATTACAAAATAGAAGCGCTGGTTAATGGCGTTTCGGAGAATGTCTTCTCAAACATCGTTTCAAAAGAATCTCCTGCATATGTGCGACCAAATCCACCAGAGATTGTGCGTGTCAGCGTAAATGAATCATCAGGTTATGTAGATATTACTTATGAAACTTCCATAACCGATCTTAACCTTAGCAAGAATATTGTTATTACTCGCAACGATCCAACCGGTTCAGGAGAAACACCAATCCCTTTGACTTTTCCTCCAACTTCATACATGGTTAGCGATGAAAATGTCTTTACAGAAACTACAAGCTACATCTATGAACTTGAATTAACAGACAACTGTTTCAATCCAGTTCCAGATCCGGTAAAGCACCGTACTATTCTGCTTGAGGGAAACATTGATCCGGAATTCAGCGTAAGTTTGAACTGGAATGGCTATGAAGGGTGGGATGTTATAGAACAAAAACTCTATCGGAAACAAGGAACTGAAACACCCGTAGAACTTGTAACCCTCTTTCTAGGTGAAAACAGCCATATAGACGATGTGTCGGCTTTACCAAATCGTGAAGCACTTTTCCAATATTATTTAGTTGCCTATGGAAGCGATCAAAATGTTCAGTTTTCAAGGTCAAATACCCTTTCGCTTCAACCCGATTTTGACCCCGTAATGCCCAACGCATTTTACCCCGGCTCATCGAAAACAGAAAATACCACCTTTAAACCTGTTATTACCTTCTACAATTCTACCAATTACATTCTGCAAATATATAACCGCTGGGGAGCTGTAATTTGGGAAACAAATGATCCGGATGAAGGCTGGACTGGAAAAAATAATTCAGGAAAACTGCAGCCTATGGGCGTTTATGTGTATCTTCTTCAATATGAAGAAGCTGCCGGCCTCGTAAGAACCAAACGTGGAACAGTATCACTGATTCATTAAGACTTCAGAAGAAATTTCTTTTTAAGCATTCAACTGTGCGTTTATCGCTTTGGCAAAAGCCTGTTTGGGTTTTATTCCCGTAAATTTCTCAACAGCTTTTCCATCTTTAAACAATATCAAAGTAGGAATCGACCGGATTCCAAATTCACTGGCTATTTGTTTGTTTTCGTCGACGTTCAGTTTACCGATTTTGGCTTTTCCCGCAAAATCATCCGATAACTCACTCACTACCGGACCTATCATGCGGCAAGGGCCACACCATGGAGCCCAGAAATCTACCAAAACAACGCCCTTCGAAATGCTCTTTTTGAAGTTAGTATCGGTAAACTTCAGCAAATTGCTGCTGTCCTGCCCGGGTTTATAATTTTTCATCATTTTGTAACGGCGGTAACCATTGTAAAAAATGAAAACCAGCATCAAAGCAAGAATAATCCAGACTACGTTCGACATATGTAATAATTTAGATTTGTTTATAAGTGGCAAAGATAGATTTTTTAGTCCTAACCGAATGAAGGAAAACAGAAGAATCTGAAAAGCTTAAACTTGAAGTTGGAAGTAGCATTGCCAAGGCGTAAAGACTCATTCTATGGCTAAGCATAGAGTTTCCAGACTTAGAGCCATTTCTTTTTCTTGAACCTGAACAGCATATAAGCCACAATCGCTAACATGACCAACCAAACAAACAGATAGCCATATTTCCAGTTGAGTTCTGGAAAAACCCTGAAATTCATGCCATAGATTCCAACTATAAACGTAAGAGGAATAAATATTGTAGCGATGATGGTGAGTGTTTTCATCACCTGATTCATTTTATTGCTTAAGGCTGAGAGATACACTTCCTTTAGTCCGGTATTCAGTTCGCGATAGGTTTCGATGGTTTCATATATATGCATCAGATGGTCGTAAACATCTCTGAGATATTTCACCTGTTTCGGATCAATCAAAGGTATATCATTCCTGATGAGTGTATTAAGTCCTTCACGGATTGGGAATACCGTTTTCTTCAGAAAAAGCAATTCTTTTCTTATCTGCTGAATGGCATCAAGAACATTCTCATCTGGTTCAGAAGAAATACGGTCTTCCACGGTGTCGATCATATCTGCTATGGCTTCAACAACGCTAAAATAATTATCAACAATGATATCAATCAAAGCATAAAAAAGGAAATCAACGCCATTGTTTCTGATGCGACTCGTCTCAATGTTCATGCGATCGTATAGTGGCAGAAAAATATCAAGGTCGCTTTCATGAAAAGACATCAAAAGGTTTTCTCTTAAAACAAAACTTATCTGATCTGAAACAACGCCCTTGTCTGCTGAAAACCCAAGTGTTTTCATGGTGAAAAATACATGATCCTCCATTATTTCCAACTTAGGCCGCTGACTTGTATTCAGTATATCTTCAAGAAATAATGGATGTAATCCATAAGTCTTTCCTAGCTCACCAATAATTTCAGTATTTTGCAATCCTGTTACCCGAAGCCATTTCATTCCGGGGGCGTCCAAATATTCTTGGGCTTCTTTCAAACTTAAATTTTTCTTTTCAGCTATATTCGTCGGACTGTATTCAATCAGATCGATATATGTCCCTTCAGTTTTAACCTGCCCTACATGTACAAGACTGCCAGCAGGAAGTCCTGATTTTTTTGAATATCCGGGCTTGCCAAGCTTTTTTGTGCTTTTTCGAATTTTGGTATTTTTCATAATAACAACATGGTTCAGATAACTTAAATCATCGAAACTTGATCTCCAAAGCGGTATTACTTATCGAAATAAAAAATCAAGGCTTTGACAGAATTTATTGATTTTATCTTCATTTAAAAACAATCTCAAAGATATATCAATTCTCAATCATCATAATTAAGTTGGAAATATTGGCAAAAAACTCGTATCTTCATCTAAAATTTCCATCTAAATTGGATCGGTTTGTTAATGTCTAAAATTCTATTCCTATGAAAATTATCTGCCTTGGCAACTATCCCCCTCGTCAGTGCGGAATTGCCACATTTACGGAAAATCTTGTCAATGCTATCATAGATGCAGCCGAGATTCATAAAACAAGTCTCGAAATTGAAGTCATAGCGATGGACGATATAAAGGAGTCATACCCATACCCTTCCATTGTAAGCCGCACAATTGAGGAGCAGAAGATGGAATCCTATATTCAAACTTCAGATTATATTAACAATTCAGGAGCAGATATTCTGTTGGTTCAGCATGAATATGGCATCTACGGAGGGGCGAGCGGTGTTCTTTTGCTGTCGTTGCTTAGAAGAGTGAAAATTCCGATTGTCACTACATTTCATACAATATTGGTCAAGCCGGATTTTCATCAAAAAGAAGTGCTCAAAAAAATCGCTGCTTTTTCGTCTAAAATTATCATTATGAATCGTCTTGCCATTGGTTTTCTTCATGAAATATATGAAGTTCCAGAGGAAAAGATTATTCGCATTGAGCATGGAGTGCCTGATTATGAATATTATGCAGATCGACTTTTGCCAAAACCAAAAGAATGGGAAAGCCGCAAAGTAATCATGACTTTCGGTCTGATCGGCAGAAGTAAGGGTATTGAAACTGCCATAAGGGCTATGCCTGAAATCGTTGCAAAACATCCCGAAGTGCTGTATGTGGTTCTGGGAAAAACGCATCCAAACATAATACGTTATTCTGGGGAGGAATATCGTGATTATCTGAAAAAACTTGCCGAAGATCTGGGAGTGAGCGACAATGTTGTTTTTATCAACAAATATACAAGTGAGTTGGAGCTGATGTCCTTACTTAAGGCCTCGGACATGTATGCTACACCCTATCTTAACAAAGCACAGATTACAAGTGGCACTTTGAGCTATGCAGCAAGTGGCGGCTGCGCTGTATTCTCAACTCCATACTGGCATGCAGAAGAGTTGCTTTCAGAAGGGCGGGGCATATTGTTTGATTTTGGCAACTATAATCAACTTGCTGCGTTAGTAAACCATTCTCTTGATCATCCTGAAAGCTTGCAAAACATACAACTTAAAGCATATCAATATGGGTTAAACATTACCTGGCCGAAAGTAGGACAAGCATATCTGGAAGTATTTCAGCATGCGGATCAGGGTTCATTTTCCCGGGATATGAAAGCCGAAAAGATGTATCCTCCGGTTGATTTAACACATCTCGTAAGCATGACAAAACCATCCGGATTGCTGCAGCATGCCCACGGATCGATTCCAAGTTTTCAGCATGGCTACTCTCTTGATGACAATGCCAGAGCAATGCTGGTTGTGCTCAGGGCTTGGCAGATAGAACAAAAACAAGAATACCTGAAACTGATTCAAACGTATTTTTCTTATCTGTTGTTTATGAAACAAAAGGATGGATCTTTTAAAAATTTCATGTCCTTTGCGCATAGCACTTTTGAAGATGACTTTTCTGACGACACCTATGGACGTACAATATGGGCGCTAGGTTCGATGATTCGCTTTCTTCCGCACGATTCTCTATTTCAAACTGCTCATGAAATTTTTCATGAATCGCTGCAACATATCAGCAAACTGAAATATGCACGTGGTTATTCAAATTGCATTTTTGGACTATTCCACTATATAAAAAGATATCCGGATCAAGAAAGGTTCTTAAGTCTGACAACGCAACTAGCTGATACTTTATGTATGCGATATGAACAACATAAAAGAGAAAACTGGCATTGGTTTGAAGATGCAGTCACCTATGACAATGGCCTTATTCCGGCAGCCCTGTATAAAGCGTATGAGTTGACCGGAAAGAGCAAATATTTGGAGTTTGCAGATCAAAGCCGCATTTTTCTTGAGGGGAAGTGCTTCAGAAACTCCTGGCTATCACTCGTAGGAAACCATAAATGGCTTCGTTTTGATACAGAATATGAGCTTTTTGCACAACAACCCGTTGATGCAATGGCGATGGTAATTATGTATGAGAGTGCCTGGGAGGCTACAAAAAACCAGGAATTTATTCAAAAGATGTTAAAATCTTTCGATTGGTTCTTTGGTGACAATGATATGGGCATCGGGCTCTATGATAATGAAACAAAAGGTTGCAATGATGGTATTGAGGCAAGCAACATCAATCTCAATCAAGGTGCAGAAAGCACAATAGCTTACCTTATGTCGAGGCTTATTGTAGAACCATATCTTAAGAATCCTGTTACTTAAGCAGGCGTTCCATTCTTAAAAGCAGTAAGTTGCGATCAATAGGTTTTTTGATATAGTCAGCTGCACCTTTGCGCAATCCTTTCGCCTCATCCTCAGGACTTGTTTGTCCCGAAAGGAATATGACAGGAATACTGATCTTGTTTTCCTGCAGGAATTCAAGCATCTGATAGCCATCAAAGTTAGGCATTGCAATATCTGAAAGGATTACATCAAATTTTTCTTTCCCTATTTTCATCAATGCAATGATGCCATCAGGAGCAATTTCAACATCGTAGCCCTCTGACTTTAGTATTCCAGATATAATTTTTTGATTGATCACTTCATCTTCAACGACCAAAACCCGTGCTTTTCCTTTTTCCATCATTGGCCTTCCTCGATCAAGGTCGGATGGAACAAGGTTAGTCAATAGTTCTTTCAAAGGAATAGTGGCGAAGGTAGACGCGGTATCCGACATGGCGTAAGGTATCACCAGTTCATCATTGTTTACGATTGAACCACAAGAATATACAACATTGGGAACATACCCTTCTCTTTCCTCTTCATTGGGCGAAACCAGCGGTTCGCTCAGGCGGCCAATCACTTTTGTTGGGTCATCCAGATCAAGCAACATGGCACTGATAACATATTTGCGCATCGTTCCTACGGCATGCGTAATAACAAGCCACCCAAACTCAGTTTCTATCGGTGATCCGCAGTTTCCAACCTGAATAAATTCCCACGGAAACTGAGGCTCCTGAAGCAAAATTGCCTCACCCCAGCGATTGATATCCTCAGAAAACATGATATAGTTATTCACGCCATCAATCCTTGAAAGCATCACAAACTTTCCATTAATTTTTCGGGGGAAAAGAGCCATTCCCTTATTCTGAGCATTCTCCCCATGAATTGGCATTATCCTGAAGTTGTAAAAATCTTTTGTTTCAATCAGCTTTGGCATGATGGCGAACCCATTATACGCTGTGTAAGTAGCGTAATAACGAACTAAGCCGTCGGAGTCGGTAAATTTGACAAACCGTGCATCTTCAATGCCATTGCTTTCAGCAGCTGCGAGAGGGAAAATAACTCTGTCGGAAATACCGGTGTCCAGAGAAAAAGAAATCTCATAGTGTGAATCGCCCAGCCAGCTTATTGTCTGTAATATTTTTAATTGATTTTCTGTTGGCTGAAGCTCCCTTCTAGTCTCGTCTATCGCTCTGTACAATTCATTGTAATCAAACTCATCCCTTAGCTTTCCCATTACGAGTTTTACAACTTCATCATCTGCATGCATTTCAGAAAGTTTTGCACAGAAAACCTCTTTGGAATAAATATAATTTTTTATGGCCTCGGCTCCATCAATTAGCCTCCCTGTTTGAATGAGATGCATATTGTTGTCTGCGTCAAGTATCCCTCCACGGAAAACAATAGATGAAATATGCCCTTCACCTGTGGCTCTAAAACTCATTATTACCCTTTTCTGCCCTACCATAAGACCTGTTTGATCAGGATCTTCAACCATTGATGGATTAAAAAAAGCAGCGGACTCAATAGAGTATTCAGATGTAAAAAATGCACCAATAAGCAGTTTTTTTTGCTCAGATAACAGATTCAGGTCACCAGCACGTCCATTCATAATTTCACGTACTCTTTCATAATGCCTCTGAAATATCCTTGAGATATTGCGATGGCGTGCCGAAAAATCTCTTAACGATTGGTTAAGACTCAGTTTCGCAGCCTCTTCAGGCATTTCAGTTACTTTCTGAATGATCGATTGCACACGGGTTTCCGGTCCCGGGAAAAAGAATCTTGCAATTACTCTCTTTGGATCGCTGTAAAAACGAATCGGTTTTCTGTTTATCGTCGTGCTCATAAATTATTTTTTTTGAGTGGATAAATATACACGAAATCAGCAACAATACACACAATAGACCCGGATAAAATAAATTATTGCCTTAAATTCAAAGTCTTTCAATAATTATTGAAAGGGCTTAGTTTGTATAAATTCTCAAATACAAACGATTCTTTTCAGTTGCATCGCAGTTTTTAGGAGTGCAGATTGATGGCCTCGTACAACTAAATGGTGGTTTCCGAGCGGATTGTTTCTGAGTTTAACGATATCCTCTTCCGAAAGACCAACTTCCAATTGCGTGCGACATGCCCAGGGATGCTCTGGTCTGGCCAAAACAACTCCTTCTGCAATAAACACTTTGTTCAGCTCGCTGTTCATCCTGAAAATTGTCACTTCTTCCATCGCAAGTTCGGCACAAATGGCTGCAGACAAATCCGTTTCATAGTGTGTTTTTATCTGAAAACTTTCGGCCAATTGCAATGGTGCAGTGCAATGTGCCAGCAGAATACTACTATCATTCACGGTTGCAACATTTGCCATCCAGGCAATTTGTCCGAGGATTTCCTTCAAAAACATGATTGAAATAATACTTACCAAATCGCCTTCGCAACCGGCCGGAATACCATTATAATTCATTAATGCAACTGGCAGGCATGCGGTAACTTCCTTTTCGCGAACCATTCTGAAACACTGTATTGTCAAAGCATCCAGTTGGTTTTGACGGACTGTATCCTTCAAAAAACTACTTACCGATGCAAGTTCTGACTGTTGTGCGGCAAGTGAGGGAAAGAGCACTCCTACTTGTTCATCTTCCGGATAACCAAGATAATCCTGAAGCTGATCATATGGAAGATTAATAAGCTCAATACCAAATATTTCCATCATGGATGATTGCGAAACAGATGATGCAACAAGCCAGTCAGACACCTCGCCGATGAGCCCAAGCCTCTGTCCATTGAGCCGATCGAAAGCTCTTATAATTTGAATGTACATTTCGAGTTTCTCAGTATTCATTATGTCATCAGCAGGAATCATAACTGCTTCAAAACCATTCATGCTTGCCCATGCTTTGACTTCAGTTGCAGCAGCCCAGGCATTATTTTCTTTGCCAGCAATCAGCAAATTGATTGAACCCTTAACAAGCGAGTCAATCGCAAATTGCTCAGAACCTCCACTTATGAAATATAATGCATCGGCATTCTCATTTGATTCCTCATAATTCAATCCTGGAGTTGTATCTAATTTACCTTTTACTTGATCATAAAGGTTTTGTTCAGCTCCGGCAAAAGCAATAAACTTTAGTTTTATCTTGTCTGACATAATAAAATACTTGTGTGGTTTTGGCTTGAAATAATGCCATACAAAGATACAATTTTGACAAATTGAATAAGCCAATCATATTGAATGGAACAAAAAAAAGCGACAACAATCATGTGGCCGCTTTTGCAAAATAATTTCAGGTATACGATTTATTCCAGGGACTCGCCTTCCAGGGCAGGTTTATAAGGCTGCAAACCGTCTTTTGTCATAATCCAGTAGTTGCCGGCAAATTTTTTATTTCTCCATGAATATCGCGGACTACCGGAAAAGTAGTTTTCCATTTTTGCATCGAAATACACAACTTGTCCTTCGGGGAGATACAGTCTTGTTACAACTTTTTGGTCGCGCATGCTGTTTCCTTCGCCAATGCCAAACCATTCAGGGAGAATAATTTTTGAACTTTCAACCTCTAATTTAAAATCTATGCTTTCAGCGCGATCTTTAGCTTTTTCGTAAGTGCCTCCTTTTGATGAAATGCTTGTCTCAATGTAGGATTTTTCCTTGTCTGTTACATCCACATAGAAAAGCGGATAAACATATACTGACTCGTCTCCATTTTTTCCGGTGCGAAAATGCATATCAAAAATCTGCATACTTTTTCTGCTTCGGATGTTTTCATTTTCAAGTAAACTGACAGTAATAATCTCGTCGTCTCCGACAGAGAGTTCAGTAGTGTTTTTGTCCGTTGAATAGGTTTCCTTAAAATCAATGGCCAATGTTGTGCCAATATAAAATATCCCTACAACACATGCAATCCACAGACCTGAAGCCACGCTTCCCAAACCCGGGATTTTGAAATATTCACCAATTAAAAGTCTTAAGCCTGAATAAACCAACATAATCAGCGGTATGGCAATAAAACCACCTAAAGCAATGGGCGCAAGAGAAATCGCTAATGGACTTGAAAGCACCAATGGAAAAAGATGTTCGCCAAAAATCAATGGCAATTCCATATCAGTTACCAGCGAAAATTCATCCCACCCCAGAAAAACAGAGCCTGCAATCAAGATAAGCAATAGGCCAAGTGCTAAAAACAGCAAGCCAAATACAATCGAAAATATCCGTGCGATTACCCTGAGAACCTCTATAACCGGATCATTTGCACGACCTGCAGCGTATCGCGCCTGACGTCCAGCCCTGTTGAAACCTTCTTTTGCTTCTCCTGAATATTCATTGAGTTTGGTGCTCACTTTACCGAATTCTTCCTTGATGGATTTCTCAATATTGTCCACATTTACCGGCTCACCTTTCATTTCCAGTTTTTCTGCTGTAGTGCGTGCCTCAGGTGTAACAATCCATAAAACGATATAAATCAGCAAGCCTGCGCCTGATCCAATTAGGAGCAATATAAATATGATGCGAATCCAAAGCGGGTCAACTACAAAATAAGCACCAATTCCCGCTGCCACACCAGCAATCTTTCTGTTGTCAGGATCACGAAAAAGCCTTTTTCTTTTGAAAGGATAAGGCTTTGATGACCGCTCTTCATTTCCTGAATCCTCTTCATCCATTTCGAAAGGTTGACCTAATGCAGCAATTACTTCGTTCACATCTTCAATCGTGATTACTTGTTTTGTTTCATGGAGATGTGCCTGAAGCAGCTCAGCAATACGGCTTTCAATGTCGGCAATAATATCTGCCTGACCTTCCCTGCCTTCAAAATGTTTTTTTATACTTCCCAGATATTGGCTCAGTCTGGCAAAGGCATCTTCATCGATGTTAAACATCAGACCGCTTATGTTAATACTTATGGTTTTTTTCATGTCGATGGTTTGTAAATTGTTTTTATTGTTTCTTAATTAGCGAATCAACTGCCCCAACCAGCTCCTGCCAGCCATTGACGAGTTCTTTTAAAAGGACATCACCCATTGGGGTGATTTGGTAGTATTTGCGAGGTGGCCCCGAACGGGACTCCTCCCAACGATAGCTGAGTAGGCCTTCATTTTTCAGGCGAGTCAGCAAAGGATAAAGGGTACCTTCCACAACGATGAGTTTTGCTTCCTTCAACTGATCAAGGATATCAGAAGCATAAACTTCTTCGCTCCGGGCGATAATAGCCAGAATACATAACTCCAGCACCCCTTTCCGCATCTGTGATATGTTTTTTTCTGTATTCATGCTGCAAAAATAATACATTTTTAGTACTATGCAACACATAGTACCAAATATTTTTTATTTCTTTTAGCTACAAGGTAGTGTACAATTAAACATGTCATTCATATAAGTCACATTATCAATATGTTGATAAAAGAAATTATTTTCTAACAAGAAACCAAAATTAAAAATAGCTGCGTTGAAAACCTGTAAAGATGTTTCATAAAGGTATTTTTTTACTCTTTCAGCTGGTCTTTTAACTCTATTTCAAGAATCAGCATCACTTTTCAATACTAAAAACTATACTTTTGTCAAAAAGCGATGCCATGAAAAAATCAATCATTATTTTATACTTCATCTTCCATGGGATTTTCCTTTATTCACAGGAGAGCACCCCAAAAACTGCACTTATTTTGATAGACATCCAGGAATTCTATTTTCCAGAGGGTGCTGTCCCACTTGTAAATCCTGAGCCTGCTGCGGAAAATGCAGCCAGGATTCTGAGTTCGTTCAGAGAGAAGTCACAGCTTGTAGTGCATATAAAACATGCATTTGGGCAAGGTGGAGAAATTCATCCGTTGGTGGCGCCTTATGATGTGGAAAAAATAATTACAAAGAATGAAGTGAATGCTTTTTTGGGCACAGATTTATTGGCTTATCTCAGAGAAAACGGAATCACAAATCTGGTTTTAGTTGGCATGCAAACACATATGTGTCTCGAGGCAGCTACCAGAGCAGCGCATGATTTTGGTTTTGATTGCACAGTTATTGGAGATGCTTGTGCCACGCGTGATCTGAAATTTGGCGACACAATTGTTCCGGCTGCACAGGTTCATGCAGCAACTTTGGCAACGCTCAACCGAACCTATGCCAAGGTTTTAAGTACAGATGTTTACCTTTATGAATAGATAAATCAGAAATTAGATTTATCTGTTATAATACTGCAACGCCTCAGGCAACCATTTATTAATCTGAGAAATACGTGTTGCATCTGAGGGGTGAGTGCTCAGAAATTCCGGTGGTGCCTGACCTCCTTTTATTTGAGCCATGCGTTCCCAGAAAGAAACAGCTTCACGTGGATTGTATCCTGCCATCGCCATAAAAATCAATCCCAATCTGTCGGCTTCACTTTCATGCAACCTGCTGAAAGGCAATAACACCCCAACCTGACTTCCTACACCAAATGCTGTCATCCATAAGGCCTGTGTTTGTTCAGGTTTTTCCTGTAAAGCAACAGTAAGCGCCATACCTCCCAATTGTGTCAGCAAACCCTGGCTCATACGTTCATTGCCATGTTCAGCCACTGCATGCGCTACTTCGTGCCCCATCACAACGGCCAAACCGGTTTCATCTTTTGTGATTGGAAGAATGCCTGTATAAAAAACAACTTTCCCGCCGGGCATGCACCATGCATTGGCATCTGGACTTTCAACAAGATTGAATTCCCAGTTGTAGCCTTTCAGTTGATCAGACATGCCTTTTTCAGCAAAATAAGCTTCAACTGCTTTTTGAATGCGCTGACCCACCCGTTTAACCATTGCAGTTTGTTCAGCATTTTTGGAAAGCGGATGTTCTTTTAAGAAATCGCTATATTGCTGATAACTCATACTCATCATCTGTGATGAAGGGAGAAGACTTAATTGCTTACGCCCTGTTATTGGAACCTGGCTGCAGGATGTTTGCATAAAAATTGCTGCAAAACCAAGAATTATTGAGATCAAAAGGAAGCTTTTCTTTTTCATTTATGTACAATTGTTGAATGAACTTAACCGCAAAGATAATCCCAAAAGAGATTCTTTGTTGTCTTTCAAGCTAAGTTTTTTCTAAAAAATGAAGTTTGATTGGCTGCCTTAAGGCATGAAAAAGCAGCTGTCGCCATAGCTAAGAAAGCGAAAATTATTATCAATCGCATAATCATATGCCTTTTTCCAATTTTCACCAATCAAAGCAGAAACAAGTAGCAGCAATGTGCTTTTTGGCTGGTGAAAGTTTGTAATCAGTCCGTTTACAATTCTGAAATTATAGCCCGGAGCAATCATTAATGCCGTTGAAGCACTTAAAGCATGTAAACTATTTCTGTCCAGATAATTAATGATCAACATCAGTGCATCGTGATGGTTTAAAAGGTCTTCCGATTTCGTCTCGTATGGAAACCATTGATTGATGTGAAAATCCTTCAGGTCAGGCTGATTTTGCAGCATTATGCCGATCCAATAAAGGCTTTCCAATGTCCGCATGCTTGTTGTGCCAACAGCGATGACTTTTCTGTCTGCATTCTTTGCCAGATTGAAAATAGTTTCGCGCGAAACAATGATCCGTTCTGAATGCATTTCATGATCACCGATCTGTTCCGCAGAAACAGGCTTAAATGTGCCGGCGCCCACATGCAAGGTCACTTTTTCAAAAAGAACGCCAGAATCCTTTAAGGATGAAATAACCTCTGGCGTGAAATGAAGTCCGGCTGTTGGCGCAGCAACCGAGCCCTCATGACGGGCAAAAACAGTTTGATAGCGCGTTTTGTCAAGTGGCTCTGCTTTTCGGTGCAGATAAGGTGGCAACGGCACTTCGCCGGCAGCTTCGAGTATCTGACTGAAATGCACCTCAGAATCGTCCCAGCTAAACCTTATAACAGAATGATCTCCCATTTGAACTTTTCGAACTGCCTCCAAATGCACAGTTTTCCCTTCAATTTGTACAATCATTTTCAAAGAGCTACTTTTCCAGCGCTTTGAGTTTCCTACGAGACATTTCCATTCTACCGGAGAGCTGCTGCCAAAAGCCATTTGCAGATCACTACCAACAGCATCAGGTTCCAGACAAAATAATTCAATTTTTGCGCCACCATCTTTAACAAATTGCAAACGTGCACTGATTACACGGGTTTCGTTCCAGACTAGAATCGGATGCTTTGGTAAGAAATTGCCAATATTCAAAAAATAATCATTTGACAAATTTCCGCTTCTTAACAATAATAGTTTTGACTGCTCCCGTTTTTCGAGAGGATACCTGGCAATATTATGATCAGGCAGGTTATAATCGTAATCTGAGATATTAATCTGGGTTACTTCTTTCATAATTATTATCCAGGGTAAGAAGCCTTTTGCTATTTTCCTGAGCGAAATAAAACTGGTTTGAAAGTCAGCATAACATATGCGAAGTAAGGTGTACCTATCTTTTCAGGATCGATTTTTTTCACACTGGCAAAGGTATCGTTTGTGAAATAGTAAGAAAAGCCAACTGTGGTGAAAAGCTCCTTTGAAAAATTGTAGTGCCATACCAGGTCAAGCTCTGAGCCCAGAGAGCCTGATAGAAAAAGTTCAGGATTTTTAGGGTCTTTCACTTTTTGTTGCAATGAAAAGAAATGATAATCGATGGTGAAACGGCTTTTTTGACTTGCGTAAAAATGCAACTGAGGATAAATATCCACCAAGCCTCCACCAAGCGTGCTTGATGGAACAACATATTGATTCATAAAGCCATAACGTGCATATCTGACACCATAAAAAACATCAAAAGCATGTTCAGTAGTTTTATATCCGGGATCTGTATTGCTGCCATCGTTGCCACTAAGAACATCGATTCCTATGCCGGGCCTGATTTTTCCCTTTCTCCAGGAGGCCTCAGCAGTAAACATAAATGCATTCACATCCATGCCTTTCTGACTTTTTCCTGATTGTCCATAAAGGTTCATGCGGCCTTCCAAACCTTTGTTTTTGTACTCGGTAAATAAGCCATAAGTAGCCATAAGATAGGTTGTACTGCTGAGTTTTTCTTTTTGATATCCTGTTAGCAATGCAGTCGATGAAACAGACCAGGAATTCGAAATTTGTTTTTTTAGGTAGATAAAATTCAATGTTCGCAGACGTCTGGTAATCGGATCCACATCAAAAGTATTAGAACCAAAACCTGCTGCTTCCCCTTTCATATTATCGTTATTGTATGAAACTGCAAGATCAAACTGCCAGTTATTCTTTTTTCGGCTGAATAAGACTGCATCGTAAGATTGACCATACTGATTCCAGTTTCGGGTTGAAAGCAAACGCTGATCATCATATTTGAATTCCTGTCGGCCTAGCTTAATCACAGCGTGTGAAGAAATATTGAATTCAGCCCAAAACTGATGAATTCCAAAACTAGCACTATTGGCAAATGCTCCACTTCCTGAGGCAACATCTTCATCGCCCCAGTTTCTTATATCTTGCAGACTCGCATAAAAACGATACTTAGATTCATTAAAAGTAAGATTGAGCCTTGATCTTTGTGTAACATATGCAGTGGGTTCAGAATCAAGTGCAGGCACACTTCCAAAACCATTATTAAGTTCAAAGCGCGGACGCAGTTCAGCTGAAATTTCAAATTGCGCAAAGGCTTTCACAGCAAAAATGATAAAAAAGAGTGTTAAAAGATTTCGTTTGTTCTTCATTCGATTTTTTTTGCAAAGGTATAAAAGCCATTGAAAAATATCCTTCTCAAAAAATGCATGTCTGAATTCATGCTGAAATCTTGGATTTCATAGCTGTTTTACCAACATTCATGATGCATTTTAAATCTGAAGAATTTGAAAAAAAATTCTTACCGTCAATATCTTGAAGTCTGTGTATCTTTGCTAATCAGAATTAAAAAACACACAATGAGCATAAAAAAACATATTCCAAATTTTATCACGCTGATGAATTTGTTTTCCGGCAGTTTATCGATACTGTTTTTTTCTCAGGGAAATGTTGAGATGGCAGCTTATATGATTTTCCTGGCTGCAGTTTTTGACTTTCTTGATGGTTTTGCTGCCCGCGCCCTCAAAGCCTATTCTGATATTGGCGCGCAATTAGACTCTTTGGCAGATGTTGTTTCATTTGGTGTAGCTCCCGGCTTCATTATTTATCACTTGATTTTGGAAAGCCATGGAAAACAGGAATTATTGATTTTTGGAATAGATATTATTCCCTTGATTGCACTTTTGATTCCGCTTTTTGCCGCACTTCGATTGGCAAAATTCAATGTAGACGAAAGACAAACAGAATCGTTTATTGGTTTACCAACACCTGCAAGTGGCCTGCTTATCGCTTCACTTCCTTTGATGAAAATGCAGCTTTATGATGGCCAAAGCCTATTTTATATGGTTGTAACCAATACTTATTTCTACATCGGAATTATCGCAGTTTTATCAGTTTTGATGGTTTCTGAACTACCTTTGTTTGGACTGAAATTTAAATCCTGGAAGATTAAAGGCAATGAAATTCGCTATTTTTTCATCCTCGCTTCAGCAATAATGCTTTTCACATTGCATTTCACAGCGATTCCATTTATAATTCTGCTTTATATTTTTCTTTCACTTTTGGTATTTCTTGCTGATATTCAAACCTAGAAAGCAAAGCGTATTCGCTTAAGCCGCCGCCCTTACTTTCTGCGCAATTCAAAATTCTGCCCAAGATAAACCTTTCTAACATGTTCATCTGCTGCAAGTTCCTCTGAAGTGCCAGCTTTTAGGATTGAGCCCTCAAAAAGCAGATAGGCGCGATCAGTGATCGAAAGTGTTTCGTGAACATTATGGTCAGTGATGAGGATGCCTATATTTTTTTCTTTTAGTCGAGAAACTATCGCCTGAATATCTTCCACTGCAATTGGGTCGACTCCGGCAAAAGGCTCATCAAGAAGTATAAATTTTGGATCGACTGCAAGAGCCCGGGCAATTTCTGTTCGACGGCGCTCACCACCGGAAAGCTGAATACCCTTGCTTTTTCGGATATGTTGAAGGCCAAACTCCTGAAGCAGACTTTCAAGTTTTTCATTTTGCTCAGCTTTCGGAATCTTTTTGAATTGCATTACGGACAAAATATTGTCTTCAACACTCATCTGTCTGAAAACACTGGCTTCCTGAGCAAGATAACCAATACCAAGCTGTGCCCTTTTATACATGGGTTGACTGGTTATATCCATATCTTCGAGAAAAACCTTGCCGGAAAGCGGTTTTATTAAACCCACAATCATGTAGAAAGTAGTGGTTTTTCCAGCACCATTCGGGCCAAGCAAACCAACAATTTCGCCTTGATTGACATGAACAGTAACGTCTTTAACAACGGTACGTTGTTTATATTTCTTGAATAAATTTGTCGCGCGCAGAATCATTTGTTCAATTGAATTCCAGATAACCGATTTAGCTACAAAAGTAAAACATTTGACCGGAATTACAGGTGTTGATAAATTTGATTGCTAAGTAAGGGTTTTATCCCTTCTGACATTTTTTAGAATGCAAATTGCAGTGTAACAAAAACAGCAAAAGGACTTGCCCCTGAATTATCACGGTGTGAAAGACGCCAGATACCGTCAACACGTATGATTTTGAAAATATTTTCGATTCCAATGCCAGCCTCAAAATAGGGTTTATCAAGCATAAATGTAGCTTTAGGCAACTCATTAAACTCAAGATTAGCATCAGAAATTGTTCCCACAAGTCCTTTAACGAAAAACACTTCCCTCCATTTTAACTTTCGCATCAATGGAATACGATTGAAGAAAAATCCATCAAAATGATGGGTATAGTACAGACTGAAATAACGATCTGAAATAAACTCATAGTAATTCATGAGGTTGAAAGCGTATTCATCAAATATAAAAGTCTCATTTCCCGGGTGAAGCACCAGAAGCGGAAATGGAAGTGTTCCAAATACTCTTCCGCCCTCAAGAATATATTTTGACCATCCAAATGAACCTATGTTGAACCAATGAGTCACTCCGGCCTGAATGCGATGATAATGGTATTCTCCATTCATCATATCAGGAACACCGACACTGTATCTGAAATTAAAAACCGGAAAAGGTGTTCCCAGGCTTATGCGCTCAAAATCGCGGACAACTATCTTTTCCTGAAATGCAAAACGACCTTCTAGGGCAATTTCAGAGGTGATAATGGATCGATGGTCAACGGGTTCTCCGGAATTATTGTAAGTCACAACTCTGAAATCTCCCAAAGGAAAAAGTTCACGGTGCAAAAGTTCAATTCTGTTGGATATACCCGGAATCCATTCATGGTCATAAAAAACCCTAAACTCACCCGTCAGATTCAATTTATCTGCCGGTTGCCTCCTGAAAAGCGATCCAATCAGATTGTCTTCACTGAAAGCGTTAAAGCTTGAACCCAACTGCTCCGTATCGTATTTGAAGTTGATTCCTGCAGCGCGTCGAGGATTTTTTCCTAACATATAATGCAAACCTGCACCATATTTTATCTGTTGATCCCGCGTCCCATAAGCTATATGACCGTCAAGACGAAGGTTTTTGCTAAACAAAGTTGTTGTTCTTCCTCCCGCTCTGAATCGATGACCTTCCACTGAATTGAAACTGATGATTTTATTTAGAGGCCCCCATTCAATCTTGCCATGTGGAAGATATCCGTAAACAAAGGTGTAAATAGCATCAGCATAAGTTCTGAAAATCGGCACATTTTCCACCGAATCAATCATTGCATAAACGCCCTCTTCCTTTTGTGTGAGTTCAAGATGTCTGTTTTTCTGCCAGAAATCCATGGTTTTTTCCATGCTAGATTCGTCGATAATCAGTTTTAAAGGCTGGCGATAAAACTTTGGATCTTTGGGTTCGTTAAGCACAAAATTGCGATAGGTAGTGGTTCGCTGTCCAAAAAACCCAGGTAAACGATCATTATTCTGAGCAATGGTAAAATCTGCAATAAGGAAATCTTTTGTTAAAAACCAAAACTCATTGTCGATTCGCTCAAATTCCTGACGTATCGTTAGATCTGAAACAAAATTCAGATTGGCATCAGCAGCAATGTTGATCTCGAGCTCCTGAACTGCAAAAGTTGGATCATGAATCCATAGCGATCCTGTGAAAGTCAGCTCCTGCTTTCGACGTGGTTTCAACATGAGCTTATAGCTCTTTTCATTATCGTAAAAAGCACTGTCAACAAGATAATACCTGTAATAGGCAGCGCTGAAATCAGCTATCGGGCTAACGAAGTTTTTACCTAGTAATTTGATGTAATTATCATAAATATTGACCTCCTGATAAAGATTTCCCATAAACTGGGCAATACTGGGGTTTTCAATACCTGAACCTCTGACAGCAATTATTCTTTCTATTTTAGAATCTGGGTTTTGGTGAATAAATATTTCGGACAATGACTCCGAAATGAAAACCGGCAAGTATGCTTTGCCATTTACAGTAGATGTATCAACAAAATCGAAAACAAACTCAAATTCTTTGAAAAACTTTTTGTCGCTTAAGTACTTCTCAAAATTGTTTGCGTCAAATTGTATTTTGTTATAAGCCTCATATTGAATTGCCTTGAGTTCCTTTTTACTGTTTTTGCTTTTGTTTTCAATAACTTTTCGCATGATCACATCAGCAGGATTTTCACCTGCAACAACAACAACTTCGTCCAAAATAAACTCGTCTTTGGCAAGCGAAAAATTAATTTCCTGATACCGGTTTAATCTAATGGGTAAAACTTGCTTTTTGTAGCCGATAAATGACGCAGCTATTGAATCAGCGCGAGCTTTTGTTTCGAAATAGTATCCGCCTTCGAAATCTGTTGTTGTCCCAATTGTGGAGCCTGTTAAAAAAACATTCACAAAAGGCAGAGGCTCGCCAGTCAAAGCATCAAGTACTTTTCCCCTGATTTTTGTAACCTGAGCTATAGCTGATAAACCAATAATACTCATCAGCATTAAAAGAAGCAACCTTTTCATCATCGAAAAAGCTAAATCAAAAAATATATAATGTACATGACCTTTAATCCTGTTCTTTCTGAAGTTCATCCCAGAACTCCAAAGCTCTGCGGGTGTGAGGAATTACAATTGTTCCTCCAACCAGATTGGCAACTCCGAAAATCTCCATGATTTCATCTGTTGTCACACCCAATTCGTTGCATTTCTCCAAATGGTAGTAAATGCAGTCATCGCATTTCAGCACCATCGATGCTACCAAACCAAGCATTTCCTTGGTTTTTGAATCAAGTGCTCCAGGTTCATATGTTAATGTATCAAGACTGTAGATGCGCTTCATAATTTTATTGTTGGGCGCAGCCATCATTCTGTCATTCATTTTTTTTCGGTAAGTATTGAATGCTTCAATTTTATTCATTTTCAGGGTTGTTTTTTAATAATTGTGAGGAAAAAGAAAATCCGTTTTTTATAAAATTCCTTCATTGAGGATATCGTGTAAGTGTATGACACCTTTATATATGCTGTCTTCCATTACGGGAAGTTGTGTGATATTGTACATTCGCATGATTGCAAGCGCATCCACAACATGATCGGAAGATGCGATGCTCTTTGGGTTTTTTGTCATTATATCTGATGCTTTAATTGCATCAAGACGTGGATTGTTCATCAGCATTCGCCTTAAATCGCCATCGGTGATAATGCCCAAAAGCAGCTCTCCATCTAACACTGCTGTAGCTCCAAGCCGTTTTGCTGATATTTCGACAATCACCTTTCTGAGGTCATCATCTTTTTGCACCTGAGGTTTTTCGTTTTTAAGATAAATGTCTTCAACACGCAGATAGAGTTTTTTTCCAAGTGCTCCACCAGGATGAATACGTGCAAAATCAGATGCAGTGAAACCACGACACTCGAGCAAACTAACAGCAACTGCATCGCCCATAACAAGTTGCGCAGTAGTGCTTGCTGTTGGTGCCAGATTGTTTGGACAAGCTTCTTTGGAGACGGTGACATCAAGAATGAAATCAGATCTACTCGCGAGATAGGAATTTCTGTTGCCCACAATCGCTACCATTTTATTGCCTCTTGCCTTTAACAAAGGAACTAAAACTTTTATTTCAGGTGTCTCTCCGCTTTTTGACAACATAATGATGATGTCTTCGTCACGTATAATTCCTAAATCGCCATGAATGGCATCGGCAGCATGCAAAAAAACTGAAGTTGTTCCTGTTGAGTTGAAGGTTGCAACAATTTTTTGAGCAATCACAGCACTTTTGCCGATTCCGGATACAATCACTTTGCCTTTACATTGAAGAATCAGATCAACAACACCTGCAAAATTATCATCCAGCAATGGTAAAAGACCAGAAATGGCATCACGTTCACTTTCTATGACGCTTCGCCCGTATTGAATTATTTTTTCTCTATTTTTCAAAATGTTTTCAGAATAAAATCTGTTAAAAAAATACTTCTTCCATTATTTCAGACACCTGCACAATCTAATCATTAGCTGATTATAACAAACGAGAACTAAAAGAGTTTATTGGCATTGCCATACAACTGAATACAAAAATAATAAAAGTGCCACAGAAAAGACGCCAGCAAAAAAGGATTCGTTGCTTGTCATGATGTTAAATGGCACTCATAAATTTTACTCTTTTCTCAATAATGATTTTTTGGGTTAACAGTTCAAAAGAAAAACTGGATTTTATTTGAAAGTGATTTCAGAAAAAACCAAAACAGACCTGTTGGTTTTGTTTCTTTTTTCCTGTGTTTTTGTGACTTTTATGCTAAATCTATTTTATCATCATCTCAAAAAAATGAAAGTTCATTGAAAATTGAAAGTTTTTCTGCCAGAAAAAATCAGCGTATGTTTTTCTTTACTTCCGAAATCGTTCCCAACACCGCACATAATTGAAGTGAAAAGATATTTTTTCGTGCTTTTCTTTCCTTTTTCTCGATGGAAATTAATGTTATCTTACTATTTATCAATTGATTAAAAACAAATTAGTAAAACATTAAAAAAAATGCATTATATTTTTTTAAAAAAAAATGTTGAGCGTAAGAATCTTTTATTGCTTATATTTGTGTAGAAAGAATAAAAGCTGCTGTACGTTATGGGCAAAGCATGCGTTAGTAGATTACAAACAAAGTTGAACACACAAAAAAATAAAACCCGAGGAGGAGAGAATGGCCAGGAAGGATGAATATGGTCTGCATGAGTTGCTGAAGAAAATCTTCGGCTTTGATCAGTTTAAAGGGAATCAGGAATCAATTATAAAGAGTGTTCTGGATAGAAATGACACTTTTGTTGTGATGCCAACAGGTGGCGGCAAGTCGTTATGCTATCAATTGCCGGCGCTGATGAATGAAGGCACTGCTATTGTTGTATCGCCGCTTATTGCTTTGATGAAAAATCAGGTGGATACCATTAGAAATTTCGGTACTGAATTTGGTATCGCTCACGTGATGAACTCCTCTTTGTCGAGGATGGAGCTTCACCAGGTAAGAGAAGATCTTGTTGCAAAAAAAACCAAGCTTCTTTATGTTGCACCAGAATCTCTGACAAAAGACGAAACTGTTGAATTTTTGAAATCGTTAAAAATATCTTTTATTGCTATCGATGAAGCGCATTGTATTTCTGAATGGGGTCATGATTTCAGGCCTGAATACAGAAGATTGAGACCGATTATCAATGCAATAGATAAAACGCTGCCTGTGATTGCACTCACTGCAACCGCAACCTTGAAAGTTCAGCAGGATATTCTGAAAAATCTGGAAATTCCTAATGCAAAAATCTATAAGTCATCATTTGACAGGCCAAACCTCTATTATGAAGTACGGCCAAAAAACTCAGATGTAACAAAAGAAATAATCAAGTACATTAAAAACAATCCGGGCAAATCCGGTATTGTATACTGTCTCAGTCGTAAAAAAGTTGAGGAAATAGCAGAAACACTTGCAGTGAATGGAATAAGGGCATTGCCTTATCATGCAGGGCTTGATAGTCATACCCGCACTATGAATCAGGATAAATTTCTGATGGAAGAAGCTGAAGTAATTGTAGCAACAATTGCGTTTGGCATGGGTATCGATAAGCCGGATATTCGTTTTGTAATACACCATGATATTCCAAAAAGCCTTGAAGGCTATTATCAGGAAACCGGAAGAGCCGGTAGAGATGACGGCGAAGGAAATTGTGTTACTTTCTATAATTACGAGGATATTCAGAAGCTCGAGAAGTTCATGAAAGATAAGCATGTGGCCGAACAGGAGATTGCGAAAGAACTTCTGAATGAAACTGTTACTTATGCAGAGTCTTCTATTTGCAGGCATAAACTGTTATTACACTATTTTGGTGAGAGTTACGAAAAAGAAAATTGCGGAGCCTGCGATAATTGTTTAAATCCAAAAGTCAAATTCGACGGGCAAGAAGAGATAAAACTTACCCTCGAGGCTGTCGTAAGCGTCAAGCAATTGTTTAAATCAAAACATATAGCTGAATTACTCGTTGGAAAAAAATCCGGCGATATAAAAAATGCAAAGCACGACACAAATGAGTTTTTTGGTGCAGGCGAAGATGAAGATGAGAAATTCTGGAATGCCGTTATCAGACAGGCCTTGGTTAACCGACTGCTTGTTAAAGATATAGAAAACTATGGCATTTTAAAGATAAGCAAAGAAGGTAAGGATTTTATCAAAAAACCTTATACCATCATGCTTGCCAAAGATCATGATTATGACAATCCTGATGACGAAGATTTTGAAAACGCAAAAGCTACAGGTCCGAAAGGAAGTGGTACAGATACCAAGCTCTTCAGTATGCTGAAAGATTTGCGCAAAGCATTGTCAAAAAAGGAAAATTTACCGCCTTTTGTCATTTTTCAAGATCCTTCACTTGAAGATATGGCTATTCAATATCCCATCACACAGGATGAACTTACACAAATTGTTGGTGTTGGAACAGGAAAAGCTGTGAAATATGGAGAGCCTTTTCTCAAGCTTATCAGACAATATGTTGAAGATAACGACATCATCCGTCCTAATGATATGGTTGTAAAATCCGTAGTAAACAAATCAGGACTAAAGGTTTACATCATTCAGAATATCGACAGAAAACTTCCTTTAGAGGATATCGCCTATGCTAAAAATCTTTCATTTAGTGAACTGCTCTCTGAAATTGAAAGCATTGTTGCAAGTGGAACAAGGATTGATATCAAATACTATATAGATGAGTTTGTTGACGAATACCATCAGGAAGATATTTATGATTATTTTAATGAAGCCGAAAGCGATTCAGTTGAAGATGCACTGAAAGAACTGGGTGAATCAGAGTATACTGAAGAAGAGATCAGACTAATGCGCATTAAATTTATGTCTGAAATTGGAAACTGATCTTATAATTGTCATGAATTTTCTCTAAGGCTTTTAGGCAACGATGAATGTTAACCATAACAATGAGAACCATTCATCGTTGCTTTTGTTTATGCAGATATAAAAATGAATACAATGCAATCAATCATACGGATCGGTTTTTTTTCATTATCCAGACGGCTGATATTTAACAGCGCTGGCTTACCCGGTCCAAAAATTTATCGTTGTAATCAAAAGTTCGCATTTAATTTTTGCAGGATTGGTACTTCATTTTTATTGGCGATGATAATTTCTGCAAGTTTTCTCAGCTCATGCAACATGCGGTCTTCTTCTCCTCCTAAACCAGCGATAATTCTTTCTGAGGAACAAATAACTGTTATACTAATGGACGTACATCTTGTGGAAGGAACCATCAATTTTAAAAGAAATATTGGACAAGGACATGATGAGCAAAAGTCGGAATTGTATCATCAACTCATGGTAGAACATGGAATAACACCTGAAATACTTGAAACTAATTTAATATATTACAATCAGCAACCTGCAGTTTTGGAAAAAATATATGAAGATATTATTTCCAGACTAACCGATATGCAAGCTGAAATAATGGTAGAGAAAGAATAAGGAATAAATTAACGCGTAAATAAAGCAAACCTGTTTTCGCGGTTGCCTCCGATGGTTAAGCTGTAAGTAAAATCGATACGTGAAGAAGTTTTGTAAACTCCTGAACCCGAAATTTGCCAGTTATTTCCGATTACAGGACTGGTTAAAGTCAATGTTTTCCCAGTTACAAGTGCAGTAGCCGTGCTGTTGGAGCCAGCGAAATTTTGAATTAAAACCTCAGTCGAATTCGATGGATTTCTTTTTATTTCTACTTCGTAGTTTACTTTGGTTTCATTATCACTCACACTCCATTTTCCAATAAATATTGCCTGTGGATCATCAGTGTTCGGATCAATATCCTCATCCAAAACACAGCCCATGAAGCTAAAAGTGATAAAAACCAATAAAATAACTTTATAAAAAAGGGATTTTCGCATAAAACAGTTAAAATTATCCGTTAGTTTTGAACAATCAACTTTTTAATTGTTGTTCTTTTGTCAACAGATAATTCAACAAGATACATGCCATTAATGAGAGATTCACTATTTATTTTCTTCTGGTGAAAACCACTGTGAAGGAAAGTGTCGGAAAGAGGCACAGAAATCAGCCTTCCGCTTATGTCCTTAATACTGATTGTAACCTTTGAAGATCTTTCAAGTTCAAATTCAAGAACAGATTCAAAAGATGAAGGATTAGGAAACAACGAAACTACAGTTTTATCAGTATTGTTCTCATCTTGTCCTACAAAAAGCCCGCCAGCGCTTATTACTGCATCTGTTATATTCGCAAAACTTGGTTCCCAAACATATTGTGATGATATTGTATGGTCTGGTTTGATAACAACTATAGTTGGATATGCTGCAACCTGATAGGCATTGAAAACTTTGTTTCCACCGCCGTCAAGGCCACTTGCTGTTGGAACTGTTACATTGAACAATGAATCAAAATAACGAACATCTTCATTTGTTCCATTAAAATTTATGCCTAAAAAAATAACATTCCCCTCATTGTATCCAAATGCCTCATAAGCCATCTGAAAATCATAAGCAAAAGTCTGACATGGTCCACAAGATGTAGAGAAAAAATCAAGCACAACAATTTTATTCTGATCAAGAAGTGGGAAAAGCTCTATGACTGTACCATCAAGAATTTTAATATCAAAATCAACAGCAGTTGTAAGCGGTGTTTGTGCTTTAACATTCAGGAAGAAAAGAGTTGCAATCAAAATGGAGTAAAGAATTTTTTTCATGTCCTTTGATGTTTCTTATAAATTTTTTTTACAAAAATAACAATTCTATGCAAGAATGCAAGTAATCAGGTAAATTATTACCTGATTAAAAGAACAACCCAATGTGTAGGTTCAGTTGATTCTGCAGTTTCAAAACCCTTAAATGCTGTTAACTTATTAGATTTTTAACTTTATCAGCAAGTCGGCTGGCTCCGATTCTGAATAGCTCTTTATTCAGCCATTCATCGCCGAGAATGTTTTTTACAAGTTTATAGTAAGTTAGGGCTACTTCAGGCTCAGCGATTCCACCGGCGGGTTTAAATCCTACTTTTTTACCTGTTTTCACATAATATTCCCTGATTGAATCAAGCATTATTAAAGCAGCTTCAGGGGTTGCTGCGGGACTGACCTTTCCTGTAGAAGTTTTAAGGAAATCAGCACCTCCAAGCAGCGCAAGCTCAGAAGCTTTTCTGATCAATTCGACACTTTGAAGCTCACCAGTTTCAAGTATAACCTTAAGATGAGCATTTCCGCATGCTTTTTTTACTGACCGAACCTCATTCAGAATGGAATCATAATCATTTTCGATCATTTTTCCACGTGATATCACCATATCAATTTCGTCGGCACCTTCATCTGCAGCCCAACCAACCTCTGCAAGCTTAAGAGGAAGTGGTAGCTGACCCGAAGGAAAAGAGCAGGCAACGGTTGCAACCTGAAGTCCTGATCCAGCCAATAAACTTTTGGCTTGCTTGATAAAAGGCATGTAAATGCACACCGCAGCAACCGTACTTCCGTCACCTGTATTAATATAATTCAAGGCCTTTTCACATAAAACTTTAATGCTTTCAGCATTATCAGTTGCTTCGAGGGTGGTTAAATCAATGCATGAAAAAATCGTTTTATATGCGCATTGAAGATCATCGTCAGAAATTTGTACCTGATCTATTTGCTGAACACGCATTTTTACTTCACTCAGACTGTAGGGGTATTCTAAAAACATATTTTGGATAGCTTTTTTTGCAAAAATACCAAAACAAAGTCAGGAACAAATAAAATAAAGCAATCCGATTTTGTAGATAAAAATTTACGAATTAAGAAATTTACCTACGAAAGCGGATAAAACAATCGTGGATTAAGGTAACTCAAAACCTTTAAAAAATAAATACACATAGTTTTGTATATTGATATTCAAAATGTTACAAATATTCGCAAAAACGATTTCACAATATGGCACAAATCTTGAAATGCGGATTAACAAATTAAATGACAATGTTTGGGTCTTACTTAAATAAAACTAAAACTCTTCCCAAAGCACACAAATACTATAAGTGTTCAAGATGCGGATATATTTCAATAGTGAAAGATGGTGATTGTCCAATATGCACGAAGGACGGATTTTCGATTAAAATGAAATAAGACCATAATTATGAAAATTAATGAATTATACTCCTTAAATGAAATAAAAGAACAAGGATTGACTGAGTATCCTGTAAAAGACATCAAAGCAAAAGTTTATGTTAACGGCATTAAAGTTTATTTTTTCGAGCTTATTGACAGCCAAACCAATTACCGATTATACTCGGTGATCAATAAGCGATCATTCTTTCTTTAACCTCCTTCCCCTTTGCCCAGGGGCTTTATGCAAGCAGTCGCCAAAAAAAAACCTGAAACGTCCTGTTACAGGTTTTTTCTATTTTATCTCTCCTTTATCCTTCAGGCAAAATTACCAGAATAAACTGCTCTACATGTTTTATGCATAGATCACTGGTATTCTGTATATTACAGTTCATTAGTGCGTTTCTGTTATAGCTGGACATTATGCTTAATAGGCTGCATCTCTGCCTGAAATATGCATCATTCCTTTAAGCTGTTCGTTAAAATCAGATGCATCCAAAAGTTCTTCAAGCGAAATAATCATCCGATATTGCCATTTGTTTTCGGGATCACTTGGAATGTTAATTCTTTCTTTATCAGTTTGTTCCCATCTTATACTTCCATCTATTGCCAGCAAATCCTGAATTGGAAAGATAGTCCACATTGAAGGTGAATGAAGGTGCTGGCGGATAATTTCCTGACAAACCCAGGGTTCTGCAAAAAAAGGTATTTGATCATTATGACCCAAAATCCGGTTATAAAATCGTTGTGTTCTTGCCCTGTCTTCTTCCCACCAACCTCTTATCGTTGACATGTCATGTGTGGAAGTAGTACAAACACTCAAATAGGGTGCATCAGCCGGGTGTCCAAATTCAACCTTTGGATTCTTTGGCATCCTTTGAATCTCAAGACTCAAAATATTTAGCATTTGCATAACCTCGGGCACATTTTCAGGCACCATCCCAAGATCTTCGCCACAAACCAACATCTTGGAAGCAGCTACGATAGAAGGAAGTTTTGAAAGGGCATGATATTTCCAGAATTCTTCGTGTCTTTTGTAAAAGAAATGTATGTAAAGTTCATTCAGTATTTCTTTTTGATAATCCTCAAGATCCCGATAGGAATAGGTAAAATGGAATGCAATACGAGGATGAAAGGCAGTGTATTCGGCATATGGGTCTTTAATAAACAGCACCTCATTGAGCAAACTCATCAATCCATCTCTGATAATGATATCTTTTGCGGAAACCTCTTTTGTTTCACCGTGGGGTGAAAAATGGTCATATATTTTCCGCTGCGAATTGAAGTCGGGTTTGAGTTCATATTGCTCATAATCGACTTCAACAAGATATTTTCTTCGCACCTCATCTGAATATTCACCAAAAAATTCATGTAAAAAGTACTCCTTTATATATGGTTTAGTAAATCGTTCATGATCAAACCAGACTCCCCTGTCTTCAATCTCTGAAACAGATAACGGCATGCCTGGTTTGAAATATCCCAACAAACCGTGAAGTGCATTTTTCGGAATTTCCCATATTCTGAAAAAACCTAAAATATGATCAATCCTGTATGCATCAAAATATTTCTCCATCATATAAAGTCTTTTCTTCCACCATGCATATCCATCCTGTGCCATTACATCCCAGTTGTAGGTTGGAAAACCCCAGTTCTGGCCCATAACAGCAAAGTCGTCGGGTGGCGCGCCAGCCTGTCCGTTCAAATTAAAGAGCTGCGGTTCTGTCCATGCTTCTATGCTGTTTGGACTAATTCCAATAGGTATATCTCCTTTCAGCCCAATTCCATTTCCATGCGCATAATCAGCAACTTCACGCAATTGCTTGTCAAGATGAAATTGTTGATAATAATGCACTGCAATATGCTCGTGGTGTGGCTGAGCTGGATCGGTCAATGCTTTAATTTGTTCTGGTTTATAGAAGGCATAATCACCCCATTGCCTGAAATCACTGGTTTTATATTGATCACGTAAATAGCAGAAAGCAGCATAAGGAACAAGCCATTCGCTGTTTTCTTCAAAGAATTTTAAGAAGTCTTTTGACTTGCTTATAGTATCCCATTCCTGATCAAAGATTAGTTTAAAATAGCGGGCTTTGGCTTTGGTCACCCCAACATAATCAACAACTGGCTTTTCGTTGAGCTCCTTCCCTATTCTATTAAACTCTTTCATCAGCTTTTTATCTTTCAACTGACCTAAAGCTGGCAGATGAAGATACATTGGATGAAGCGCCATCACAGTTATAGATTTGTATGGGTAAGAATCTAGCCATGAATGTGTTGCCACTGTTTCGTTTACCGGCAATACCTGGATCATTCGCAATCCTGTTTTGACGCACCAGTCAACAAGTTTTTTAATGTCATTAAATTCACCAACCCCAAAACTTTCATTTGTGCGCAGGGAAAAAACCGGCACAGCTACTCCCGCGCCTTTCCAGTTGCCTACAGGATAACGGAAATTTTCGTCGTTAACAACAAGTACAGCGTTCTTTTCATCAGCTATTACAGGGTAAAAAAGTCTGTTTTCGCCTTCCTCCCAGGTGGAAACAGCTTTATCTGAAAGCCTTACGATAACATATTTGTATTCAATTACCATATCAAAATCTGATGCATCAAGCTCCAATTCCCAAATAGGATAGTTTTGGTTACTCATTAATACAGGCTTCTCCCAGCCGCCCAAAGCTGGTATAGAACCGATGACTGCCATTCCATAACCTGTACCCACGCGTGGTGCAAGCAATGAAAGCCGTATTCTCAGGTCAGATTCAGTTAAGATTTCTTGTTTATATAGCACTAAAGGCTTCATAATGACATCTGTAAAAACCTTTGTCAGCATAACCCTGTTGGGATCAGCAATAGGATGCCATGTATCTCTTACAGCCATGCTCTGGTAGCCTGAAGTATAAAGAAACCGGTTATTACCTCCTTCCCATGTAATAACACCGCTGGCATCCCGAATAAGGTATTTGTATTCAAAAAACCCATTTTCTTCTGCCTCGATCTCTATTGCCCATTCATCATTGCCGATGTAATTGAGTTGAACGCTTTGGTCCATATCCCAATTTGATAAAAAATCACCAGAACCGGCAACACAAACAACTTGTCCCCAGCTGCTCTTGTAACGGATATTGAATAGTATTTTCATAAGGATAACGTTTGGTCAAATATACGAATTTCAAGTGTAAATAAATTTGATTTTTTTCAGTGTCGATAAAAAAAATAAATTTCTATCCGAACACTTTATAGCTAATAAGCCTTGCATTTAAAGTGTAAATTTCGTGAAATTCTTGATTCCATTTTTATTTTTCTGATATGTTTATCTCTTTTTACATTAATTCTTTCTAAGGGAAAATGAGTTTCAGATAAATTGCAGGTAGTTTTTATGCCTTATGAAAACAATCTTTCTTTGTTGGCTTAAAAAAAAGCATTCTCATCTTAACATTTATTTAAAAACAATTAATTTCATTAAACATTTTGGTGTTTGTGTTTGTATTAACCAAGAAAGTATATTTTTGTCCAATCAATTAAACTAATATTATCTGATAATGAATTTACAGAAAACTATTCTTATAGCCTTTTTAATGTTTTTTGGCTTTAATGTTTTTGCGCAAAGGGTTACCAACATCCCATTTTTGGAGTCATTTGCTGTAGAAAAAGAAAACGAATGGAAAGAGGCTTCAAAAAGAGCTGCCACATGGGCAAATGATAATAATATCACTGTCAGACAAGAGTTTGAAGATGGCACCATTATCCAGTTAATGGACGTAAAAGATGGACAGCCGGTTTATCTGGTAACCAACAATATTGGAGCCGCAATTACTACCAGAGCATTTGAGCTTTGGGAAGGCGGTAGCACAGGCCTGAATTTAACCGGTGAGGGCTACGACAGATTGGGTGAATGGGACGGAGGCGCTGTAAGACTCACCCATCAGGAATTCAACAATACCGGGATTCCGAGGGTTGTTCAAACCGATGGTGCAACGTCATTAAGTGATCATGCTACCCATGTTGCCGGCACCCTTGTTGGTGGAGGTGTAAATCCCAACGCCAAAGGAATGAGCTACATGGGAACATTAAAAGCACATGACTGGAATAATGCAGAAGGTGAGATGGCTTTGGCTGCTTCACTGGGCCTGGAAGTTTCCAATCATTCTTATGGCTACATAACAGGCTGGCATAGCAGCAGCGGTAACTGGACCTGGTATGGAGACAATAACATCTCCGATCAGGAGGATTATCGTTTTGGGTTTTATGGGAGCCGTTCCCGCGACTGGGATCAAATCGCCTACAACGCACCTTATTATCTTATTGTAAAATCGTCAGGAAATGATCGCGGACAAGGGCCACCCAATGCAGGAACTGGTAATCTGGCACCTGTAGATGGCGGTGCTGATGGCTTCGATTGTATTGGTGATGGCGGAACAGCCAAAAATATGATGTCAGTGGGAGCTGTGGCACAGGTTATGAATTATACCGGCCCATCTTCAGTTATAATGAGTAGTTTTAGTAGTTGGGGGCCGGTCGATGATGGCAGGATTAAACCGGATATCGTTGCAAAGGGTGTAAGCACATTCTCGGCAGGATCGAATAATAATACACACTATTCTACCAAAAGCGGAACCAGCATGTCATCCCCGAATACAGCAGGAACACTTGCCCTGCTACAGCAACATTATCAGCAAACGCACAGTGGCGCTTCAATGCTTTCCAGCACACTCCGAGCACTTGCAATTCATACTGCCGATGAAGCAGGTCCTGCAGAAGGTCCGGATTATATGTTTGGCTGGGGCTTGCTTAATGCTGAACGTGCAGCCAATATTATTTCAGAAGATGATGTGATTCAAAATGTAATTGACGAAATTACACTATCAATAGACTCTGTTTTTACACGTGAAGTTATAGCACAAGGCAGCACTCCTCTGAGAGTAACCATCGCGTGGATCGACCCTGCTGGCACAGTGCTGCCAAATGGGTTAAATGTCAGAACTCCTTCACTAGTACATGATCTTGATTTAAAAATCATTGCACCGGATGGTGAGATTTTCTTTCCCTACAGTCTCGACCCTGATAACCCGACAGCACCTGCTTCAAAAGATGGCAAAAATTATGTAGATAATGTTGAACTGATCCATATAGAAAATCCCCTTCCAGGCACCTACACCATTCAGGTTGATCATGCTGGTGAACTAAACTCTGATCAGGTTTTCTCACTTATCATCAGTGGAATTAACGAATATCAGGGTCTGCCATTCTGTTCACAAGGCCTGATTGAACCTGCTGCAAATTCTTTAAACAACCCTCTTTCATTGACTATTCGCTGGCATCCATCTGCTTTTTCTTCAAGCTATAATGTTTATTTTGGCACTGATGGTGATGGCATTGAGAATCCAACGAATATTATGGATGGTGTTTCAATGATTGACAACTTCTTTGATGCAGAACTTCAGCCAGGAAACACATATTATCTGAAAGTTGTTCCGGTAAATTCATTTGGAGAAAATGAAAGTTGCGAAGAAATCTGGCATTTCAACTCTTTATTTGTTGTTAACGAATTTCCATATGTCATTGACCTGGAAGACGTAAGTACACCACTTCTACCAGATTCATGGCAACAGAAAAATTACAACAATGCCAAGTGGGCATCAACAACACACAGCAGCTACGAGGGTAGTCAGGCACTTGTATGCTACAATCCATCAGGTCTTTTACAAGTAAACTTCAACAATTATCTGATTTCACCTCCCATTATGACAGAAACAGGTAGCGAATATTACATCAATTTCTTTTATCGTGCTTTAGTTAATGGTACGCAAGAACAATTAAGTTTGTATTGGGGAAATAATGCTGATACTGCAGACTTTACACATCAGCTATTGTCTCTTTCTGGCTTCGAAGCTGCTGATGGATGGCTTGAAGCTGAAGCTATTCTTATTCCTGAAACTGAAAACTTTGGCTATCTCGCCTGGAAACTTGAATCCACACCCGGATATGGTATCCTAATTGACAACATCAAAGTCTATGACTGGGGCGCAGTCGGAATAAAAGAAGCCGCTAAAGGGCAAGTAAAAGCACATTATGCTAATGGACAAATGACTTTAAATCTTCCAGCAGGATATTCAAATGCTAAACTAAACATATATGCTGCTGATGGAAGAAATGTTTTCGATGATCTTCTCAGAGGTGAAATTCTTTATGCCAAAGCACTCACATTACCTGCAGGCATTTACATTATCAATATCGAAGGAAAAGGGATTTCTGAAAGCGTGAAAATCATGGTCAAATAATTCAAAACTGAAAATCTGCATAAATCTTCAAAGGCGTCTGAATTTCGGGCGCTTTTTTTATTTCAGAAAGTTATAACAATGTAATTTTTCTTACCTCAATGGATGAAAAAGCACCTGTCCTTTTGTGTTAAATTCAATTGAAGGAGCAGGAACTTTAACGATATTGAGGAGGCTAAAAACAGTCTTTAAATAGCGCGATCGTGTTGGTATTTTTGAAAAGTCAACATCAAGTGACAGCATAAATTTACGGTAGCGAATAACATCAGATCGGTCGTGATAAATACCATTGCTGTCAGTCCAGATATTGTCGTATCCACCAAACATTCCGCCTGCACCATAACCAATGGCAATATTCAACCATCTTAAATGCTTCTGCTCTTTATTAAATGATGCCGGATTAATGCTTAACCAAACATTGATAGAATTATAATCTTTTATAAATCTGTTGAAAAAGCTTTCGCCAAATAAATATTCAGCGCGTTCCCTGAGTTCCGTATCCGGATATTTTACAAAAGAAGGCATTACCTTCAGCATCATTCTTTGCTCACCCCAGATTAATTCCTGACTACTCATCAAGGCAGCTCCCAGAAAATTTGCCCCGATATCTGATGCTGATGCACCCCATTCAGCAGAAAAACCATCAAAAACTTCGATTGTATTTTGAAACATAAAAGCCGTCAGTCCGGCATAAATCGCAGCTTTTCGATGATCCATTCCAGTCCAGCGCATCATCTCCATCAAGTAACGTGCTTCCAGATAAGGCGTTACCATATGACCAGCTTTATCAACCTGTTGCCATTCTTTCAGGTCGTTTATCCATCTGAAGGAACCTTTGGGATAGTCGGCATACCAAAGGTTATTTAAACCATAAAGTGCAGCTCCATAGGCCACTGTAACAGAGGATGTGAAAAGCAACAGGCGACTATTATTTAAGCTATCCGATGGAATAAGCCACTGTGGGTGGTTATTCAACATATAGTTTTTCTGAGCTTTCAATTCAAATTGAAAAAAAAAGCTCAGAACAATTAAGCCAAACCATAGAAAAAACTCGCGACGACTCATGAATAAAAAGCTTTGTTAGGTTGATCAAAGATATAGTTTTGTTGCGGACAGCAATTACAACCCGGCATCAATAAACACGCTCTTTCCTGCAAAGATTGAGGAAATTTTTTATTTTTGCATAAAATTTAATATAAAATATGGATTTAAGTAAGATTGTATCGATTGCCGGGAAGCCGGGTCTTTTTAAAGTAACAGGACAAGGAAAGAATAGTGTTTTGGTTGAGTCGCTTATCGACGGCAAAAGATTTCCAACCTTTTCACATCACAGAATGAGTACACTCGCCGAAATAAGCATTTTCACTACTTCTGAAGACCGTCCGTTGAAAGATGTTTTCAAAAATATCTTTAAAGAAATGGGTGAGCAGCTTGATTTCGATGCCAAAAAATTATCTCCTGAACAGCTCAAAGAAAAATTTGCAATTGCAGTACCTGATTTCAACGAAGACGCTGTATATCAATCTGATATGAAGAAGGTTTTTATCTGGTACAGTCAACTAACAGAAAAGCAAATGCTCGATTTTTCAGATGAATCAGAAGAAATGCCTTCGCCGGAAACGGATGATTCAACTGAAGAAAAAACTGAAGATCAGGTCTCATAAAAATTTAATAAAGTCCCATCAACGGGACTTTTTTTTAATCTGGAAAGTCATGGTTTACAAGCATCTTATTCGTCCAAGCCTCTTTTCAATTGATCCGGAAAAGGTTCATCATTTGGTCGTAAGACTTTTAAAAGTTTTCTTCTCAATCCCGGGAAATAGAAAGCTTACGAAATGGATGATGACTGTTGATGATCCTCGCCTGAAGCGCACAGTGTTTGGGTTGGAGTTTTCCAATCCGGTGGGAATTGCAGCCGGATTCGATAAAAACGCTGAAGTATTTAATGAGCTTTCGGCATTTGGTTTCAGTCATATTGAAATAGGAACTGTAACGCCAAAAGGCCAACCCGGAAATCCAAAACCACGTTTGTTCAGGTTGCCTAAAGATGAGGGACTCATCAACAGGATGGGATTTAATAACCTCGGTCTGGATGCAGCCATTGAGAAACTCAAAAACCGAAAAAGCAATGTTATCATTGGTGGCAACATTGGAAAAAACACTGCGACGCCCAATTCATCTGCTGTTGAAGATTATGTTAAAAACTTTGAAGGGTTATTCGATTACGTCGACTATTTTGTTGTAAATGTTAGCTGTCCCAATATCTCAGATTTAAAAGAATTGCAGGATCAGGATGCATTAATGCTTATTTTGAATCGTTTGCAGGAAATCAACAATAGAAAACCAATACGTAAACCCATACTTCTGAAGGTTTCTCCTGATCTCAATGAAGGGCAGCTCGACGAAGTGATTGATATTGTGCGCTTAACGAAAATTGACGGTGTAGTTGCAACCAACACAACCATCACCAGATACACTTTAAAGTACGAAAAAGAAAATGCGCTGAAAGCCGGAAATGGAGGGCTAAGTGGTTTGCCGATACGCGATCGGTCAACTGAAGTGATACGCTATCTGGCTGAAAAATCAGGCAAAGCTTTTCCAATAATTGGTGTAGGTGGCATCATGCGTGCAGAAGATGCCTTAGAAAAAATAAACGCAGGTGCCGATCTTGTTCAGATATACACAGGCTTCATCTATCGGGGGCCATCTTTGGCAAAGCAAATCAACAAACTACTACTGTCTG
>JAGXRB010000370.1 GCA_018336075.1 Bacteroidota bacterium | reverse complement strand
AAGCGGCAGGTAACGGTGCTTTCCGAGGAGGCTTTCAATGAGGCTTGCGCCGAATTAGGTGCTGCTCTTCCATGGACTATTCGTCGCGCCAACCTTTTAATCAGTGGTATTAACCTTGAAAACAGTAAAGGAAAGAGCCTTGAAATTGGTGATGTTGTGCTCGAAATAACAGGCGAAACTGACCCTTGCTACCGAATGGATGAACAATTTGAAGGACTTAAAGATGCACTCCAACCAAACTGGCGCGGTGGCGTAACATGCAGGGTTGTCAGCGAAGGAAATATCAATCTTGGAGATGAAGTAAATTTGGTTTGAGGCCATGAAAAAACAAAACATCGCAATTTTCTTTCTTTTTTCTGTGTTACTATTTTCTTCGTGCAGTAATTTCTTGAAAGAGGATTCTAAAACAGTCTTCGATCTGCAGGGTTTATGGAAATCTGAAGGAAACATCCTGCTTTTTGAAGAATGGTTGCTTAAAGCAGATTCTTCACTTGTGGGCAGAGGTTTCAGTGTAAATGGCAGCGATACAGTCATTTTTGAAAGAATCAGAATTGCAAAAAAAGATGGTAAACTCACATATTTTGCCAATGTTTCAGACCAGAATCAGGGCAAGGAAATTGCATTTCCATTGGATAAAGTTGATTTTAACAAATGGGTCTTCGAAAACCCTGAACATGATTATCCCAACAGGATTATTTACACTTTCACCTCCGACAGCACTTTTACCAGTCGGATAGAAAACATGCGTGGCAACAAACAAAAGGAGTTTCGTTTTAAGAAAATAAGCCTATGAATTTTCATGACCTGATTCAAACACGCCAAAGCGTAAGGAAATATACTTCTAAGCCTGTGGAGCAGGAAAAACTAATCCAATGTCTTGATGCAGCCCGATTGGCGCCCTCCGCTAGCAACTCACAGCCTTGGAGCTTCATTGTTGTCAACGAGAATGACTTACTGCAAAAAGTTGGAAAAGCTTGTCAGGGGCCCATGCGCAGCTTTAATAATTTTGTCCCTACAGCACCTGTTATTTTGGTTATGCTGATTGAGAAACCAAAAATACTTACCGAAATGGGTGGCAGGATAAAGAAAAAAGAATACCCGCTAATTGATATTGGTATTGCAGCGGAGCATTTTTGCCTGCAAGCTGCAGAGCTTGGTTTGGGCACCTGTATGCTTGGATGGTTTAATGAAAAAGAAATAAAACTCATGTTAAACATACCGGAAAACCGAACCATCGGCCTGCTTATAACTCTTGGATATGCACCCGAAAATTATCTTCAGCGCAGAAAAGTAAGAAAGCCAATGGATAAAACTGTGAAATGGAATGGGTATTGACGTTTTGGATATCTGAAACCCAGGCAGCTGCGTTGTAATTTCTGTCATCCCAACAAATCAGTTTGAAGTTTAACAATTTTTATAGGCCCTAATTGGCTATTTAAGTACCTGTTTTCATTATTTAAACCTCATGTTGAAAAAGGGAAGGAATTCCTTTTTAATTTTGCAGCATGAAACAAATTGAAATCATGGCGCCGGTGGGCTCCCTCGAAGCATTGTCTGCTGCCATTCAGGCAGGCGCAGGATCGGTGTATTTTGGAGTTGGAAAACTCAATATGCGCTCCAAATCTTCTCAAAATTTCAGTCTTGATGACCTGGCAGAGATTGCTGCCGTTTGTCAAAAAAACAACATCAAAAGCTATGTGACCATTAACACTGTGGTCTTTGACAGTGAACTCAGCGCTATGCGTGAGCTCGTTGATGCTGTGAAAAAGAATGGAATTACAGCAGTGATCGCTTCTGATCAGGCAGTAATTCAATACGCCAGAAAAAGTGATGTTGAAGTGCATATGTCGACGCAGTGCAACATCACAAATATCGAAGCAGTGCGCTACTATGCGCAGTTTGCTGATGTAATGGTAACGGCGCGTGAACTTTCGATCGGTCAGGTTAAGGAAATCACCAATGCTATTATCGAACAGCAGATTAAAGGTCCAAATGGCGATTTGGTTAAAATTGAAATCTTTGTTCATGGTGCACTTTGTATGGCTGTTTCAGGCAAATGCTACCTAAGTCTTGATTTGATGAATTCATCGGCCAATCGTGGTGCTTGTCTGCAACCCTGTCGTAGGGCCTACAATGTAAAAGACAAAGATCAGGAGGTGGAGATGGATATCGAGAACGAGTATATCATGTCGCCAAAAGATCTTAATACCATCAATTTTCTTGACCGCATTCTGGATGCCGGTGTCAGTGTGCTTAAGATAGAAGGCCGCGGCCGCTCTCCTGAGTATGTGAAAGTTGTAACTGCCGTTTATCGCGAAGCTGTTGAAGCGGTCCAGAATGGCACTTTCGATGCTGAAAAAGTTGAAAAGTGGAACGAAAGACTTTCATCTGTTTACAATCGTGGTTTTTGGGATGGATATTATCTGGGAAGAAAAACCGGAGAATGGACAGAAAACTATGGTTCACAGGCTACACAAAAGAAGGTTTATGTTGGAAAAATAAATAATTATTTCAACAAACTTCAGGTAGCTGAAATCAAGATGGAAACTCAGTCGCTCGATGTTGGCGACAGTATTTTAATTATCGGACCAACAACGGGCGTTTTTGAAGATGTCGTTACTGAAATACGTGTTGATCTTCAATCGGTGAAAACAACCATAAAAGGTGAGAATTGTTCCATCCCGGCGAAAGAAATTTTGCGCCGCGGTGATAAAGTCTATAAACTTGTTGAAGCAGCAAAACAATAGTTTTATAATGGATGAATCATCAAGAATTTCCGTCAGTCATTGCGATTATTATAAAACCATTTTTCAACTGAACAAATCATTTTCCTTATCGTTTATAGCATACAGGCAAAAGCGCAAATGCATAAATTTGCTATCTTTGCAGCCTTATTTATAAAAAATCTAAATAAGCTTAACCATGGATACAACTACAAACAATAATATACTCGATGAAGTAACCCAGGGCGAATATAAGTACGGATTTTATACTGATATAGAGAACGTGTTGGCGCCCCTCGGACTGGATGAAAGTACTGTCCGGTTCATTTCTGAAAAAAAACAAGAGCCTGAATGGATGCTCGAATTTCGTCTGAAAGCTTTCCGTCACTGGCAATCGCTTACAGAGCCTGAATGGGCACATATCAACTATCCAAAAATCGACTATCAGAGTATTTATTACTATGCTGCCCCAAAAAAGAAAAAAGAGCTGGAAAGTCTCGATGAGGTAGACCCTGAATTGCTCGACACCTTCAACAAACTTGGCATTTCACTCGATGAGCAAAAACGCTTATCAGGCGTGGCTGTTGATGCTGTGATAGACAGTGTTTCGGTGAAAACTACTTTTCAGGACACCTTGTCAAAGCATGGCATCATTTTCTGTGCTTTCAGTGAGGCTGTGCGCGAGCATCCAGAGCTGGTGAAAAAATACATGGGCAGCGTTGTGCCCTACACCGACAACTATTTTGCTGCACTCAACTCTGCCGTTTTCAGTGATGGATCGTTTTGTTTTATCCCGAAAGGCGTACGTTGTCCGCTTGAGCTTTCAACCTATTTCCGCATCAATGCAGCCAATACCGGGCAGTTTGAGCGCACACTTATCGTGGCCGAAGAAGGCAGTTATGTTAGCTATATGGAAGGATGCACTGCACCGATGCGTGACGAAAACCAACTCCATGCTGCTATAGTCGAAATTGTGGCAATGGATGATGCCGAAGTGAAATATTCGACCGTTCAAAACTGGTATCCCGGCAACAAACAAGGCATAGGTGGCGTCTATAACTTTGTTACAAAGCGCGGATTGTGCAAGGGAAAGCGCTCAAAAATAGCATGGACACAAGTCGAAACAGGCTCTGCCATAACCTGGAAATATCCAAGTTGTGTGCTCATGGGAGATAACTCTATCGGTGAGTTTTACTCTGTAGCCGTTACCAATAACATGCAGCAAGCCGATACCGGAACCAAAATGATTCATATTGGCAAGAATACACGTAGCACGATCATCTCAAAAGGTATTTCGGCTGGCAGAAGCAACAACAGCTACCGTGGTCTGGTGAAAATCCTTCCAGGCGCAGTAAATTCACGAAATTTCTCACAATGTGATTCCTTGCTTTTAGGCGATAAATGTGGCGCACACACTTTTCCTTATATTCAGGCAAAAAACGAATCAAGCATTATTGAGCACGAGGCCACTACTTCAAAAATTTCCGAAGATCAATTGTTTTATTGCAATCAACGTGGCATTGATACCGAAAAAGCCATTGGACTTATCGTAAACGGCTATGCCAAAGAGGTACTTAACAAGCTGCCAATGGAATTTGCGGTTGAGGCACAAAAGCTGCTTTCAATAACGCTGGAAGGAAGCGTTGGCTAAGAGATATTGAAGAGAAACAAAGCGAAATCAAATATATCAGAACAGAATTAATTTTAACATACAACATCATATCATGTTACTCAATATAAAAAATTTACACGTATCCATCGATGGAAAGGAAATCATCAAGGGATTGAATCTGGGAGTTAACAGCGGCGAGGTTCATGCTATTATGGGGCCAAACGGAACTGGAAAAAGCACGCTTGCTGCTGCCATCACAGGTCGCGAAGGCTATGAAATCACTGAAGGTGAAATTTGGTTCAAAGGCAAAAATATTGTCGAAATGTCAGCTGAAGAACGAGCCAATGAAGGTATTTTCCTGAGTTTTCAATATCCGGTTGAAATACCTGGTGTGAGCATGACAAACTTCATGCGTACTGCAGTTAATGCACGTCGGGAGTACCATAAGCAACCTCCTATGCCGGCAGGAGAATTTTTAAAAATGATGGAAGAAAAGAAAAACCTGGTTGAAATTCATGCCAAACTTACAAATAGATCGGTGAACGAAGGTTTTTCGGGAGGCGAAAAGAAAAAGAATGAGATTTTTCAAATGGCCATGCTCGAACCCACACTTGCAATCCTCGATGAAACAGATTCCGGACTCGATATTGATGCCCTGAAAGTTGTGGCAAAAGGCGTAAATCAACTGCGTTCCAAAGACAATGCCTTTGTAATAATAACGCACTATCAGCGCCTGCTCGATCATATAACACCTGATTTCGTTCACGTGCTTTACGACGGAAAAATCGTTAAAACAGGAGGCAAAAATTTGGCGCTTGAACTTGAAGATCGCGGCTATGAGTGGATTAAAGACCAACAGTTAGTCTGACAATCTGATGCAAAAGCAATTTAAAGATGAAACCATGAGCAACTACGAAACACAACAGCTTCAGGCACTCGACGAACTGCTCATAAATCAGTTTGAAGAGGAAAATCACCTGGTGACTGCCTACGATATTCCGAAGGTAACCGCCCTTCGTGAAAAGCATTTCAAGGATTTTCTTACAACAGGATTTCCAGACAGCACACATGAAAAATGGCGTTTTTCGGAAATCGAGAGTATGCTTGAACAACAATATGTGCATGCGCTGGAGCCGCAAATAACGGAGAAAAATATCGAAGAGTTGTTCCGCTGTGAAGTACACAACTTCAATACAGAAATTATTTCTTTGCTAAATGGTTGGTTCCATGACAGCGACAGTGGGCTGCAAACAACCTCTGATGGTGTAGTCGTTGGCAGTTTCAGAGCAGCTATGAAAGCTTATCCCGCACTTTTCGAAAAATACTACGGAGAGATTGCCCATAGCGAAAACAATAGTTTTGTAAGCATTAACACCGCTTTGGTGCAGGATGGCGTTTTTATTTACGTTCCTGATGGTGTAAAAGCTTCAAAAACTTTGCAGATTATCAAGTTGATCGACCACAATGAGAATAATTTCGTTCAAAACCGCAACCTGATAATTCTCGGACGCAACAGCCACCTCAGCCTCATGCATTGCGACGATTCCATCAACCACTTCACAAGCCTTGTTAATACTGTTACTGAAATTTTTGTGGCCGAAAATGCCAACTTTGAACTTTACAAACTGCAAAATCTGAATGATCAGTCAGGCCTTGTAAACTCGACTTTTATAAAGCAGGAAGCCAATAGCAACATTAAAACCAATACGCTTACTTTCAATTGTGGAATGATCCGCAACAATATTGAGGTTGCTCTGGACGGAAAAGGCGCCCATGCCGATGTTCTCGGGCTTTATCTGATGGACAAGCAACAGCATGTCGATAATCAGATCCGGATTCTTCATAATCAGCCTAACTGCACCAGCAATGAGCTTTTCAAGGGAATTCTCGATGATGAAGCTACTGCTGTTTTCAACGGATATATTTATGTTGCCCGCGATGCGCAAAAAACGAATGCTTATCAAAATAACAACAATATTCTGCTTAAGCCCACAGCTACGATCGATACAATGCCTTTTCTCGAAATTTACGCCGACGATGTAAAATGTTCTCACGGAGCCACAATCGGACAACTCGATATGGAGGCAATGTTTTATCTGCGTTCACGTGGAATCAGTGCTGCCAATGCCAGATTATTGCTTATGTATGCCTTTGCCGCCGATATTATTGACAATATTAGCATTGAACCGTTAAGAAATCGTATTGATGATATGGTTAAAAAGCGTTTACGAGGCGAGCTCTCAGTATGCGAAAAATGTGTTTTGCATTGCGGCTCCCCTGAAAAAGAGTACAATTTTGAAATTGACATGAGCAAATTATAATTTCAGTAATGACTACCTCATTGAATGTTGCAGCGTTAAGGCAGGCTTTTCCTGTGTTAAACCAATTTGTCTACAATAAACCATTGGTTTATCTCGACAATGCTGCCACAACACAAAAACCATATTCAGTCATCAAAAGAGTGCAGCAATATTATGAGCATGAGAATTGCAACATCCATCGTGGAGTGCATTACCTCAGTCAACAGGCGACAGAATCTTTTGAGAATTCAAGAAATTACATCGCCAAACTCATAAACGCAGGCCATTCTCACGAAATTATTTTTACGCGCGGAACAACTGAATCTGTGAATCTTGTTGCCTCTTCACTGGGTAAATTACTCATGAAACAAGGTGATACAGTGCTTATCACGGGCATGGAGCATCACAGCAATCTGATTCCATGGCAACAACTTTGTCATGAAAACGGCAGCCAGCTTTTGGTAGCCAGAATCAATGATTCAGGCGAAACAGATATTGAACATTTCAGGCAATTGCTGGAGCAAGGCCCAAAAATAGTAGCGATTACACATATTTCAAACGCCCTCGGAACGATCAATCCGGTGAAGGAAATGATTCAACTGGCCCATGATTTTGATATTCCGGTGTTGGTTGATGGCGCTCAGTCTATCGCCCATATGCAAGTGGATATGCAGGATCTGGACTGTGACTTTTTTGTCTTTTCCGGCCATAAAGTATATGCACCTATGGGTGTTGGAGTGCTTTACGGAAAGGAATCCTGGCTTGAAAAAATGCCTCCTTATCAGTTTGGTGGGGAGATGGTGGATCAGGTAAGTTTTGAAAGGACAACCTACAACAGTTTACCTTTTAAGTTTGAGGCAGGAACACCCAATGTAGGTGCCGTTCTGGGACTTGAAACTGCATTGCGTTTCGTTGAAAAAACCGGATTTGATGCCATCGCAGCCTATGAAAACGAACTCTTGGCTTATGGTCATAAGCAGCTCAGAACAATTGATGGAATCCGTTTCATTGGACAGGCAGCGAAAAAAGCAGCTGTAATTTCTTTCCTTGTCGGCGATATTCACCCTTATGACCTCGGTACTTTGCTCGATAAAATGGGCATTGCTGTGCGTACCGGTCATCATTGTGCACAACCTGTGATGGATCGTTTTGAAATTCCCGGCACCGTAAGAGCTTCATTTGCGTTGTACAATACCTTTGAAGAAATCGATAAACTTACAGAAGCTGTCAGAAGAGCTGCTACAATGCTCACCTGAGCCAAATGATTTAATTATTTTTGCATCAAGCAATCTATTCGTGCAAATCAAATTCTAAAAAATGACTATCGAAGCAATTCAACAACAGATTATAGAGGAGTTTTCGGCTTTCGACGACTGGATGGACAAGTACAATCTGCTCATTGAAATGGGAAAAGACACACCGTTGATTGACGGCCAATATAAAACAAACAACCATCTCATTACAGGCTGTCAGTCGCGTGTATGGCTTCATGCCGAGTTCAGGGATGGAAAGATTTATTTCACTGCCGACAGCGATGCCGTTATCACCAAAGGAATTGTAAACCTCTTAATAAGAGTGTTTTCCGGACAAACACCGCAGGATATTTTCGCCGCAGATTTGGGTTATATCGACAAAATTGGACTGAAAGAACACCTTTCGCCTACACGTTCAAATGGACTTGTTTCGATGATAAAGCAAATGAAGCTTTATGCACAGGTTTATAAGTTAAAAATGGATAATTAGGAAGTTTTAATTTCAAAGACTTACAAATTTTTAAGCACAGAAGAAGATGAATGCAGAAAAAAGAGCTGAAATAGAAAAGAACGTAATTACTGTTTTGCGTACAATATACGACCCTGAGATTCCGGTAAATATTTATGAATTAGGACTTATTTACGAGATTTCTATCAGCGATGAAGCTGATGTTAAAGTTTTAATGACCCTCACTTCACCCAACTGTCCGGTTGCCGAAAGCCTGCCTCAGGAAGTAAAGGAGACTGTTGGAAAGGTAAAAAATGTTCGTTCCTCTGAAATAGAGCTCACATTTGAACCGCCCTGGGATCAGGAAATGCTCACAGATGAAGCAAAACTGGAACTTGGGTTTTTGTAGTCTTGGGTTTCAGATATTCAGACGGCTCTTTATTCATTCAGCATTAAAGAAATATATTTCTGAAAGGGCTTTAACTGAGCGATCAGCATAAAAGTCCGCAGGCAGAAAAATCCTGTAATAGCCGCCATCATCATTGTTTACGGATAAAATTGGAAAAGCCTGATCAGCTCGGTTGAACAGTTCACTGTAGCTGAAAATTGTTCTGTAACCATCAAGGCCAACAAAGCAAACCAATCCGTTTTGAGTCATTTCAGGGTTCTGTAAACTTATCTTCTCTTTTAATAAATGCTGTAACTGAGGCCCACTGAAGGATTCTGAAGGATGGTATCCCATACCCATTCCATAAAAATGAGATTTGTAGGTTGTCACTTCTTCGAAAGAATCTGCAGAAATGGATGCAATCAAAGAATCATGATCAAAAACTTTTACTTCATTGCTGAACAGCGGGTCTAAATCACGTTGAATTTCGTATTCTTTTTTGTCAAAGGATTTTACAGTTATTTTCGTTGGATTGTCAAGATGGCGGAAAGCAAAAAAATCATTTCCTGCCACTATTTTCCATTGATTGCTTACAGGATAATTCACCTCTTTTTTGTAAGGTGCAATGGGGGCCATTTTCTTAGCCAAAAGAACTTTATGTGGATTGTTTGTATGAAAAATTTCTGACCAGGAAAAGACAACAGATTCACCTTCTGAATTTTCTATTATGATATAAATGTCAATCTCCGGACGAAAAATTTCCTTGTTTTTCTTTTGAACTTTAAAAGGATTGAGAATATCGAACAGTGAATATCCGACATATCTGTAGGCCCCGGTAAATTGTATTCCATTGCTGTCGAAAAGCGATTCTTTTAAGACCAGATCACGGATGTATAATGCATCAAATTCTACTGATCCGGCTTTTTCTACTTCACCCGTCACTTCCATTGTGCCAGTTTCAAGACTTGTTTCAGTTGTTCTGTGAAATAGGCTGTTCCCGCTCGCAGACATAGATTTGCTAGCCCCTGAAATGGCGTCATGACTTGGGAAAAAGCTGCATGAATAGCTTAGAAAGACCAAAAGGGCAGCTGAAAGTTGAAATCTTAAATGTTTATGATGTTTCATTTGGCAAATATTTATCGATATGTTAATAAGTGCATATCGATAACAAAGGAAAATCTTTTTTTGATAATTTCAAAGTAAATCAACAAAAAACTAAGCAAAAGCTATATTTATTGAAGCGTCAAACTAAAACTTATAGGGCGCATCAAACCGATTTTCCCATGCTTTGTTTTTTTTCAGATTTGAATTCCAGTAGAAATTGAGCAGGGAAGAGGGTAGTAGTGGATAGAGCCACTGTTTCAGGATGGGCATTTTGTAAGGCTTTGCAAATTCCTTTTTGATTTCTTCTGAAAACTGCCCGGTTTCAGCAAAATGCTTACCCAATGCTTTGAAGTTTTTAAATAACCTACGTGTCATAGAAGGAGGCATGATTTGGATACCCTCGACACCGCCTTTAATAACTGTGCCAATATATTCGCATTTCAGACGCCGGGTAAATTTTTCCAAATAGCGTTCAAGATACACAGAATGAATGGATTCAGCAAACCCCGATTGTACAATAAAACCAAGTCTTGCAGGCCTTTGAACATCACTCAGGTAAATCATTTCAAAGAAATCTTTTACGATACCGGGCATCGCATCGGTGTAAAGAGGGAAAACAAACAGGCAGGTTTCAGCTTCTGAAAAAGCCTTCAGATGTATCTCGCGGTTTCGTAAACTGGCCAGGTAAAAAACTTCATTTTGTGAATCTGATGCTTCATTAAAACCCTGAAGAAAATGTTCGGTCAGGATTTTGGAATTGCTTTTTTTATTGCGGGGTGAACCGTTAAAAATGGTGAGTTGCATAAACGATATCCTCCGGTTGATGTTGATCGGTAAGTTTCATGAAACGTAGTTTTGAATGGAAATTTACAGAAAGCCGGTCATAAATATCCTTTACAATTTGAAGGTCTTCCTCATCGGTTTCGGCTTCTTTTTGCAGGATAAGTCCAAAGTCAGGATTGTTATCATAACGCTTTCTGTGGTGCGATTCGCCTTGCTTAACAATCATGTAGGGGTGAATAAGTACGATCAGTCTGTCGGTGATTTTTTTGAGCAAAGCAGTCGTAAAACCAGCAATAAGCGGTGAAGCAAAAATGAAAAAGTCAGCGTTGATAACAGCGCTGAAAATCTCAGGCGCATCGTCTTTGTGGATACAAATGCCTGGGGTTTCCCACCAACAAGTCCAGCAGCCAATGCAATATTGCAGTTGCATATCGCTCAAACGAAAAACCTTGACATTGTTATCAATTTCATACAATTTCGCCAGTTTTTCGATCCAGAGGGAAAAATCGGTGTCGCCATTTTCAGGATCGCCATTGAGGATTGTAATGTTCATCAATTTCAGGTAATTAATTTGCATTCAGGTTTCAACAACAAAATTAGCTCAAATTCCCGCCGTTTTCATCTGTTTTGACATTAAGTTTTTCATAAGCATCTGAAAAAATTTAGTTTGAATAAAGATTAAATAATGTGCTTCATGATTAACTTTGCAAGAAAGAATATGGAGTTTACCTACGCATATCCAAGACCGGCCCTCACTGTAGATGGTGTAATTTTCCGGAAAACCGGAAACGAAACAGAAGTATTGCTCATCCGGAGGCTTCATGCGCCTTTCGAGGGTTGCTGGGCTTTTCCCGGAGGTTTTGTTGATATGGATGAAACACTTGATGAGGCAGTTGCCCGTGAAATTGAAGAAGAAACCGGATTAAAAGATTTAAATTTCAGTCAGTTTCACACGTATGGCGATCCCGGCAGAGATCCACGTCATAGAACAGTTACTGTTGTTTTTACAGCCCTGGCAGACGAAAATCAAAATGCATCTGCAAATGATGATGCCAGTGAAGTTGGCTGGTTTAATATAAATCAATTGCCTGAAATGGCTTTCGATCATGGAAAAATCATGCAAGATATTCTTGCTTCAAAAATTAATGACATCTGAATATGTGCGGCAGGTTTCAACTTTCGGTAAAAGGGAAAGAAATTTCTGAACGCTTCAATACGGAAGTTCATGACGAGATTCATCGTCCTTATGCGCCCGGCAAAGCTGTTCCGAAAGGTTATAATTGCGCTCCAATGCAATGGCTGCCTGTAATTCTGAACGAAAAGCCTGACGTAATAAGTTACCTGCGTTGGGGCCTGGTTCCTTTTTGGGCAAAAGACAGCTCGGCGGCTGCAAAAATGATCAACAGCAGAGCTGAAAGCATTCATGAAAAACCGGCTTTCAAACAAGCTTTTGCGCAAAGAAGATGTCTTGTTCCGGCCAACGGTTTTTACGAATGGAAAAAAGGTCCGGTCAAGCAGGCCTACAGGTTTTTTCTTCGTGATGAAGCCCTTTTTGCCATGGCTGGTATCTGGGAAAGCTGGCGTAAGAATGATGGGACGACACTACAGACTTTCTCAATCATCACAACTGCTGCCAACAGTCTTATGGCCGGCATACATGAAAGGATGCCCTTAATTTTATCGCGGGAAAAAGAAGAAATCTGGCTACAGGAAAACGATTTGACCCAACTTCAATCATTGCTTGAGCCTTTTCCTGCCTCAGAAATGGAATGTTATCCGGTTTCTACAGCTGTGAATGCTGTTGCCAGAGATGATAAATCTTTAGTGGATCGTGTTGCTGAACAAGGAGAGCTTTTTTAAAGAATCCTTATCTTTTAATTCTTGCTTAATAACTTGCTCAAAGTTACCGTATTCTTTCCGGGGCACTCGTTTTCGCTTATTCTTTTTATCTTTAGCCCTCAAATTTTAAAACATAATTTATGCGTTACACTTTCAGAATACTTGCGGCATGGA
>JAGXRB010000369.1 GCA_018336075.1 Bacteroidota bacterium | reverse complement strand
GGCCGAACCATCTCCATTGTAGTGTATAAAAGGGAATTCTGGATTATTGTATGATGAAAACGCAGAATTATGAATAAATACATTATTAGTTATATAAACACTATCATTGTCGTTTGAGTAAACAGCCCCACCAAAAGCAAGTGTTTTATTATTTTGGAATAGACAATTAGAGATGGTTATATGACTTAAATTATCGCAATATAATCCGCCACCTCTTGTCCTGGCAAAATTAAACAGGAAGGAACAGCTGTCAATTTCTATTGAGCCATAGTTCACTGCCCGCATTACGCCTCCCCTGTTTGCTGAAATGGTATCGGTCCCGTACTGCCATGTATGCCATGAACCGGGCACATTTGCTTTTCCATATTCAAAAACGCAATTATTAAAAACGGCTTCGCCATTGGGGTTATTGAGCAAATGGAACCCATTCCATCCCCCATAAGGTGCAGCAGTGTCGTAAAGGCCGACTGTATCTGCTGCTGTGAAAATGATTTTGTTGTCAAAAAGTCCATTGGCAAAGACATTTCCATTGGACCTAATTTTCGATCTGTTATGCGCAGTTATAATCGTTCCGGGATCTATGACCAATGTTGTTTGCTCGTCAATGTAAAAGTTTTCATAAATATCAATGGTGCCTGACCAAAACAGGGTGTCTGTAAGATAATTGGCTCCAGCCTGAACACTGCTGAATAGTAATAGACTAAGTATAAATTGTATTTTCATTTTTTTATTCATGATAATTTAATTTAAGTTTTTGTAAAAATTAGACTGCTTTGTTTGTTTATTCTTTTTTCCAAAAACCATCATGGAGGTTCCAGCTTTCTGGCAGAAGTTTCAGACAAGTCCCTTCGCGGCAGACAATGCACTCCAGTTTGGCTTGGCTTGGCTTGGCTTGGCTATATATAAAGGATTTTAAGCCATGCAAGTTAGTAAAAAATGTGATACCTTCATGGCAAAACATCAATGTGGCGTTAGTGGTTTTTTCTCCACGTATGTATCCTAAATTAAGCTTGTTAACTGAATTGGATAATACAGCTTTTACAGGCAACAGTTCGCCTACAGGAGAATGTTCTTCAATTGTTATGACTTCGATGCCAGAAAGTTTATTTTCAAATGGTTTATTTAGCATTTTTTTTATGTATGCCAGTTGTTTTGGTCAGACAGGGCAAATATAGGAATTTTTTTGCTTTTAGCTATTGGCTATTTGCTTTTAGCTATTGGTCTTTGGCTAAATGAGGTATTTAGCGGCTAAAAGCTAAAAGCTAAAAGCTAATAGCTATTGATAATCCTTCATGATTTCGGTGAGCAGCGCAGCGGCCAAAGGCGAGGCGATGACAATTTTTGCCGGATCGACATATACGTTGTTCAGATATTGCATTTTAAGAATGTCTCCGTTTCGAAGTTCAGGCACAATGCCGCTCAGCATAAATCCGCTTTTGTTTAATTCGCGCGAGACCACTGCGGCAAAGGGAATATCCATTGGTATTTCTACATAAATGGTTTCAATTTTCTTCAGACAAAGCTCACGCAGTTGGCGCGTAATCATTCCAACGGCATCATTTCCCATTTGCAAAATTGAAATTACAGCAATGTTCAGATCCGGTTTTACGGCAGTATTGATAATTGATGTTGCGTGGTTGGCTTCAGGATTTTCATCATCCTTAATCATGATTATTTCTCTGTCCAAAGCAAGGTTAGTATAAACTTTACTTAATATTGGACAGAATTTTTCACTCAGATGAACTGTGCGCTGCGGTTCCTGATTTGTTTTCAGGTAGTAAAGCACAACAGCCTGCCGTTGTTCGCTTTTTTTGTCGTTATTGATTTTTTTGAAAGTCAGGTTTTCGCCTGCAAAGGCAAGCATGATTCCGGTTTCTTTTGCACCAAGGCTGATGTTGCCCTGCTGTGTAAAAGAGTGAATCGTAACAGCTTCACTGTAAATGCCATACATATTGTTTTCTGTAGCATAGTCGCTCAGAAATCTTTTTGAGACTTTAAACAAGCTGTGTCCACGATACCTTGGGTCGACCATAGCAGCACCGGAATCGGCCACAGGCGCTCCTTTATGTTCAAAAAACAAGCTGAGATTACCAACGATTTCCTGCTCTTTATTCACCGAAACGACTGAAGTAAGCAGGCCTGTTTCGATAAGTTCCTTGATTTTTTCGGGATAATAGAAAGCAGATGAATAGGTGTAGCCATAAACGCGGTAAGCCAGTCGGGAAAGCATTGGGGCGTCGTCGGGCCGAACAAGGCGCATTGTGGGAACATCGCTTGAAACGGCTGTTTCAGCTGCCAGATTTTGTTCTTTTTCCTCCCTTGTAAGCAGCTCTTCAATGCTTGTTTCGGGCAGATATTTGATGAGTTCCGTTTTTTTGCCGCCACGACCTAAATTAATCAGATTGAACTCATCTGTGAGGTTGCGCATCAACAGCAGGCCCAGCGCAGAAGTTTCCTTTTTTTCGAGCAGTTCGGCACTTGAAGGAATCCCCTGATCTTCGATGGTAATGATAAAAGCGCCCGGTTTATAGCTCACTTTGATATCAAAACTGCCGTATTCATCTTTTTCGAAGGAGTTCTCTATAACATTTACGACAGCTTCTTCGGTAATGAGTTCAATTTTATGCAGATCAAGTTCTGAAAACCTGAAAAGTTTTGCATAATAGAGAACAAATTCCTGTGCGGCACGAATGTATAAACTGTCAGAAAAAACAGTCATTCTGGCGATAAAATCTTTTGATAAAATGTTTTTTGAGATCATTTTTTTCTGGATTAAAACTGTTTCGGCGAATCTTTTAATTGCAAATAATAAATCAATTTACTCCCTGGGCGATGTATTTCTGTGCTGTTCTGTTATTTCTGCAATGGCAGCTTCCAAATCGGTATAAACAGCAAAAATCATTGAAAACCCGGAGATGTTAAACAGCTCCTGAATCGCGGGATTTAAATGGCATATACTTAGCTTAACACCTTTTGCCAGCATCTTTTTTTGAACCAAAAGAAAAACCCTGAGACCTGAACTGCTAAGATAAACAAGCTTGCTGCAATCGATTACCATATTATAATCTTCGAGTGTGCCGGCATCCAATAAGGCCAATTCAAAATCAGCCGCCAGGAGTGTGTCAACACGTTCGGGGGCGTTAACAATTGTATATTCTGAGTTTTTCCTGACTTTCAACAACATTGTATTTGGTATTTATTTATCATATTTTAAAGGCCTATACCCAGCACAAAAAATACATTTCCATTGTATGGATTTATAATCAGGCTGCCCGAAAGACCGATGTCAAAGTTTTCGGTAATAGGTATATTTCTGAGTGCGCTAAAACCAACATTGGTGAAAGCTGCTTTTTCTGAATAGTATCCTTTGTTGACAGCTCCACCGACGAAAAAGGAAAGATCGTAGTTTTCCCATGAGGTATTGTAGGCCATTTCAAGATAAGTTGAATATTGATTTTTTCCATGAATGTCCTTGTCGTCGCCATAAAAGAAAGTGGAGACGGTGAACGAAAGGGGCGTTTTAAAGAGGTTTTCAATCAAAATGGATACCTCCATACTGTGGCTTGAACTTGCAGTGTCTGAGGGCTTGTTTCGGAAGAAATTCACGTATTCCATCTGCAGCTCATCAAAGTAAAAGTAATCCATCACCGAAACAGTAACCGGCCCGGCTTGATAGGAAAGACTCAGGTCTATTTCAGAAAAGCCTGAAAACAGGGAATAGGTGCTCCAGACATCAAAACTGAAATTCCCATAACCAAGTAAAAAATATGGCTGAATATTCGGATTCAGGTCGTATGCCTGACCGCGCCAGACATAGCGGCTCACAATTTCGGCAGTCAGACTGAAATCAAGTTTTTTGGTTTCAGTGCCTTCTTTTGCCGCTTCGTTTTCTGCATTTGCATCAAAGCCCTGAAACACCAATAAAATCAACAGGCTTACTGCGCTGTATTGTCTTATTTTAGTCATAAATCACTTTTTAGGTTCAGGCATTTTTTATTTTAAGAAGAAGGATATTTCTGTTGTTTTCGCGGGCATAATCCACGGTTTGACATCTTCCGACGATGAGTTTCAAACCAATATCATCCCCGTCAAGTTCATCTTTGAGCGGGTTGAAAGCTTCGCCGGCACTGTCGCAGACAAAATTCAGCGTGCCATCTTTTTCTGAGTAGGACAGTTTGAGATGGATATCCGAAAAGTCCTTTTGCAGCAACAGAACTTCCTCTGCCATAAGCAATGTAAAATCAGAAACCCTGTGCGGTATAAAGTGTTTTTCGCAAAATGCAAGCAGTTCAGCCTGAATGGCATAGAGGTCGTAATCTGGTGAAGAAATCCGTATATCAAGGCTGCGGATGCGGTGAATGAATGCTTTCGTTTTTTCGCGAACAGGGTTTTCAAATATTTGTTCAGGCGGACCTTCTTCATAGATGATACCTTCATCCATATAGAAAACCCGGCTCGAAATATTTCGGGCAAACTCCATTTCGTGCGTAACAATCACCATCGTCATGCCTTCTTTTGAAAGCCTTCGGATAACGGCAAGCACTTCGCTCACCATCGTTGGGTCGAGGGCTGATGTAGGTTCGTCAAAAAGTAAAATTTCAGGTTCCATAGCCATGCAACGCGCTATGGCGACACGCTGTTTTTGCCCGCCTGAAAGCTCTTCCGGAAGGCTGTATACTTTTTCGGCCAGACCGACAATTTTGAGCAGTTCTATGGCTCTTGCAGCGGCTTCAGCTTTTGTCCTGCCAAGCAATTTCACTGGTCCCAGCGTCAGGTTTTCCAGTACTGTAAGATGTGCATAGAGGTTGAACGACTGAAAAACCATTCCCATGCGTTGCCGGATTTTTGGCACATTCGTTCCTTTGTCGAGCAAGGGAATTTCATCGATAAAAATATTGCCACCTGTAGGTGTTTCGAGAAGATTCAGGCAGCGCAGCAATGTGCTTTTGCCCGTTCCTGAAGGGCCGATGACTGTGATTACTTCGCCTTTATGGATGTCAACATTCACATCTTTCAGCACCACAAGGTCGCCGTAATGTTTGGATAAGTTGCGTATTCTGATCATTGTTTTGCCTCCTTTCTCAGGCTTAAACGACGTTTTTTGGGATCAACATTGAATTCTGCATAATCCAGCACAAGCGTCAAAAGCCATGCGATGATGATATAAATTACTGCTGCCATGATAAGCGGAAAAAAGGCGTCGAAAGTACGGCTTCGTATGATATCACTGGCTTTGGTGAGATCTTCCACTGCGATATATCCAACGATGGAAGTCATTTTTACGAGCGAAATAAATTCACCTTTGTAAACAGGCAGCACACGTTGCATGGCCTGCGGCATGATGATGTAGATGAAAGTCTTGATTTTTGTGAATCCTGAAGCGATTCCGGCTTCATGCTGTCCCTTGTCGATGCCCTCAATTGAGGAACGGAACATCTCTGAAACATAGGCAGCGAAATTGATTCCAAAAGCAATCACAGCCACTATCACCGGATTGATATTTACCGAAGCGAATACCACATAATAAATGATCATCAGAAAAACCAATACTGGCGTTCCACGGATAAGTGAAATAAAGTAGGAGGCAAAGACTTTCAGCAGCCTGTTTTTCGACATCCGCATAAAGCAGATCAAACCTCCCAGAAAAGTGCCTGCAATGGCTGACAGCACTGAAATGATGATTGTGACAGACAAGCCGCGTAAAATCATCAGATACCGCTTTTCGAGGATGATATTGTTGTAAAAGCTTTCGGAAACTTTTTGAAAAAATGGCACAGCAACTACTTCAGTTTTTTCGTCCTTGTATTTAGCGAGGTTCTTTTTATGTGCAATAACAGCAGTGCGGAAGATGGCATAAGGATCGGAGAAATTGATTTGTTTGGCCCGCTCTTCACTTATTGCAATGCCATCGGTTATGAGATCAACTTTGCCGGCCGAAAGCGCTGCCACAAGCGCAGGAAATTCTATGGTAATAATTTCGAGCGCGTAGTTGCGTCGCATGGCAAAGGTCTGAATCATTTCTATGTCGAAACCAACATATTTCCCGTTCATAAGTGCCACGTAGGGAAGGTCCTCGACCGAAACCCCTGCAACGAGTTTTTTGTCTGATACAGGCTGCACAAAGTCGGGTATGACGGCTTCTTCAGCATCATTTACAAACCATCGTTCGTGCATGATGTCGTAGGTTCCATCTTGTTTTATCTCCCTGAGAAAATCGTTGAATTCGTTCAGGAGGCCAGGATTTTTTTTGTTGAACCCAACCCCAAGCGGCATGTCAAGCACATCGTTGGTAAGCATTCCCAGATCAGGGTTTCTTTTCAGGACGAGCCCGGCGGTGATGAGGTCGAACATGGCAGCATCCACTTTGCCGCTTTTGAGGGAAAGCATCATATCGGCAGTGCTTTCGAACCTGAAAACCTGTGCCCGCGGAAATTTCTTTTCCATAAATGCATCGTGTACAGTGCCGGTAAATATCCCGACTTTTTTATCGGCTATATCATCCAGCACGTTCATTTTGTTTGATGCTGCCTGTTCAGCCGCATCCATCCTTCCTATCAGACTTACTCCGGTAGCATAATATGGTTCTGAAAAATCAATTTGTTTTTGACGTTCTTCTGTGATGGCAAGCGATGCCGTAATCAAGTCAATTTTTCTGCCATTCATAGAGGGCAGCAAACTGCCAAAAGGCATATCAACCCATTCGATCTTTTTCCCTGACCAGGCGGCAAAGCGACTTACCAACTCAACATCGAATCCAATATAACCTTCTTCAGTGCGTGCCGCAAATGGCAGTCCGTTATCGCCTGAAATACCAACTTTCAGAATGCTTGAAGGATTGGGGTTTGTTATCGCAGGCATTTTTGAGCCGGCAGGGCCTTCCAGCCAGCGGTAAACCATTTCCTGATGGATGCCGCTGGCTTTTATCTCTGCAAGAAAGCGGTTAAACTCCTGCCGAAGTTCAGCCGATTGTTTGTGAAAACCTGCTCCGATGTCAACGAGATAAAGATTTTTTATCAGAACCCTGAAACTTTGGTTGGATGCAAGGGCTTCTTTTATCCAGCTTTGACCCATGAAAGCGACATCAATTTTTTTGGAGTTGAGTGCGATCAGCATGTCCGGAACCGTGTTGTAAAGCTGCAGACTCGATTCAGGGAATTTTTTGATGGCGTAAAGCTCATGAATAGAGCCCTGTAAAACACCAATCACTGTGTTTGAGGTGATGAAATCTGAAGGCATCGGATTGTTCTCGTCCATCGTTTTGTGCTGGTCTTTGATGCCAATAATACTCACGCCTGAGGCATAGTAAGGGTCAGAAAAGTCGATCTGCTTCTGACGCTCCTCCGTAATCATCAGGGAAGCGGTGATGATGTCAATTTTTCCTGAAACCAGCGATGGCAAAAGACTTCCAAAAGGCATGTCGATCCAGTTTATGCGCTTGCCCGACCAGGCGCCGAACCGACTGCCCAGCTCCACATCGAAACCTCTCCACTGTCCTTCACTTTTGGCGGCAAAAGGCAGCCCGATATCACTTACA
>JAGXRB010000368.1 GCA_018336075.1 Bacteroidota bacterium | reverse complement strand
CAAAGGAGAAAATAACTTAAGCCACTATGATTGTTGATATCATTCTCTAAACGTAAAAGTTTTGCGGAATCAATAGTTGAGATCATCAATGGACGATCGAAAACAAGCGTTTGATGTAAATGCTTTTCTTGACTTGTTGCTTTTGATTTCAATTCCAGAGAGTGAATAATAAGTTCAAAGTAAGGTATTGGTATAAAAAATTAATTTTTGTTTGCTCTTTAAGCTTTTTCATAAATCTATGGTATAGCAGCATTTGCAAAGCTTTGTCCCTGTTTTTGATTGAATAAAACCTGAATGGATTTTATTTGAGGATTTTTTGATGGCAGTGCGTCCAAAACTTTTTTTACTTTTGTTCAAAGATTTATTGAAGAATCAAAATTGACTCGATGATGGAAGAGAGCGAAAACAATGAAAGAAGGGAAGGCATTTTTTCCCGCGCAGTCAGGGCTGGCAAACGCACTTACTTTTTTGATGTGAAGCAAACCCGCAGCGACGAGAAGTACCTCACAATAACTGAAAGCAAGCGCAGGTTCAGTAATGATCAGGGAAAGTTTTTTTATGAAAAACACAAACTATTCCTGTATGGTGAAGATTTTGAAAAGTTTATGAAAGGACTAACTGAATCGATCAATTTTATTGAGACAGGCGAAATCCCTGTTGATTTTGAAGATGAAGATGAACCGAAAAGTCCCGAAGAAAATAAAGAAGACAATGGAGACGTCTCATTCGAGGATCTTGTTTAAAACTTATTTTTTTTTCTGTTAGAATAGAAATCAAGCTGCTCAGGCAGCTTTTTCTGTTTTGGTTTACTGCTCATTTGTTGTAAAAAATTTTATAAGTAAGCCTGTCAGGTAAATAATACTTGAACATAATAGGTTTATTATTAAATCATTAAAAGACTATAATGGAATTAAACTTTATTGTGATGATTTGTATTTTATCAAGAACCTTCGCTTGAATGTCCATAAAATGCAGTACTTTTGTCCAATATATAATTTATATTTACATCTGTTAAATCATTGAATTACAATATTTATGGGTAAAACCATTGCTATAGCAAACCAAAAGGGAGGAGTTGGCAAAACTACTTCAGCGATCAATCTGGCGGCAAGTTTTGCTGTGCTTGAGTATAAAACGCTGATTATTGATGCCGATCCGCAGGCCAATGCAACTTCTGGTCTGGGATACGATCCAAAAGAAATTGAGAACAGCATCTATGAGTGCATCATCGATAATGTTGATCCTGCGGAAGTTATCGTTGAAACAACGACGCCCCACCTGCATCTCCTTCCAGCACACATTGACCTTGTTGGCGCAGAAATTGAGATGATCAATCTGCCCGAAAGGGAAAGGATGATGCACAAAGCCATTGAAAAAATAAAGGATAATTACGATTTCATCATCATCGACTGTTCTCCTTCGCTAGGCTTGATTACCGTGAATGCACTCACCGCTGCCGACTCAGTCATAGTGCCGGTTCAATGTGAATATTTTGCACTCGAAGGTCTTGGAAAGTTGCTCAATACAATCAAAATTGTGCAATCAAGGCTCAATCCGAACCTTGATATCGAAGGAATTCTTCTTACAATGTTCGATTCAAGGCTTCGACTTTCACGTCAGGTGGTTGATGAAGTTAAAACACATTTTCAACAGATTGTATTTGATACAATTATCAACCGAAATACACGTTTGAGTGAAGCGCCAAGCTTTGGTGAAACCATCATCATGCACGACGCAACAAGTACAGGAGCTATTAATTATCTTAATCTTGCAAGAGAGATTCTGCAGAAAAATCAACTCATTCAAAAACAAACGGGAGGAAATTAGCATTGAGTCAGGAGCAAAACATAAGCAAAGCAAAAAGAAGAGGCCTTGGTCGCGGACTTGAGGCCATTCTGCAAAGTCCGGATACCGACATCACTTCGGGTGATATCTCCGGAAATTACGTGGCAGGTGCCACTGCTGAAATTGAGCTTGAAAAAATTGAAGCAAACCCTTTTCAACCACGTGCCGATTTTGATGATATGGCACTCAGAGAGCTTGCTGCATCAATAAAAACGCAAGGCATAATTCAGCCGGTAACGGTTCGTAAACTCGGCTTCGATAAATATCAGCTCATTTCCGGCGAACGTCGTCTTCGCGCTTCAAAGATTGCAGGCCTGACCACAATACCTGTTTTCATCAGGGTTGCCAACGACGAGCAAATGCTCGAAATGGCCCTTATTGAAAACATTCACCGTGAAAACCTCAATGCGATTGAGATTGCCATTTCGTACCAACGCCTCATTGATGAATGCAATCTGACACAGGAAAGTTTGAGTGAACAGGTTGGAAAAAGCAGAACCACAATCACAAACTTTCTTCGACTGCTGAAATTGCCTCCCGAAGTGCAGATCGCTCTTCGCGACGGCCACATAACGATGGGTCATGCGCGCGCATTGATCAATTTTGATAACGATGAGCAACAGTTGCTTATCCTGCAAAGAATCATCGAGGAAGAGCTTAATGTACGTCAGGTTGAAGCTGTTGTGCGCAACATTAACAACCCTGAACAAAAACAAAAAAAACCAAAAACAAACTTTGTTCCGGCAGTTTATAAACAACATTCAAAAGAACTTTCTGAAAAGTTTCTTACGAAGGTTGATGTGCGCCGTGCCTCAAATGGCAAAGGAGCGCTTGTCATTAATTTTGATAATGACGCCGAATTCGAAAGAATTGTGGCATCGCTGATTTCTAAATAGATTTTAATGTTCAGGGTAAAGTGCCTTTGGATTTTTGTTCTTTTGCTGATGTCGAATACTATTTTCGCACAAACAGCTACCACTGTGGCCACAAGTGAGCCAAAATTACATTCTCCACACAAAGCTTCATTGTATTCTGCTGTTTTGCCCGGACTTGGTCAGGCATATAATCAAAAATACTGGAAGATTCCAATTGTTTATGCGGGTATCGGAACAATCTCCTACCTGGCAATTACAAACAGAAATGAATACAGGCTTGCCAAAGAAGCGCAGGTTTATGTGTCAAATGGAGAAGAATATCCCATTGAAAATAAATATGTCGGAAAATATTCATCCACCGACTTGATCACAATACGTGACTATTACAGACGCAATACGGAAGTAAGCTGGATTTTTCTCGGGCTTTGGTATATTCTCAACATCGTTGATGCTACAGTAGATGCACATTTTTTCAATTACGATATCAGTGATGAAATAAGTTTGCAGCTGCAACCGGGATTTCAATTACAGACTGTTCCAAATACGCCTAAGATGGCGGGAATCAATCAACAAACACTACTCACCTTCAGAATTAGTTTTTAATGACAAAAAAACTACAAATCGCCCTTCTTGGATATGGAAAAATGGGCAAAATAATTGAGTCTGTTTGCCTTGAAAGAGGTCATGAAATTGCCTGCATCATTGACAATGAAAGGGATTGGACTCAAAAGGAAAGCGAACTGAAAAATTGTGATATTGCAATTGATTTCAGTATTCCTGAAATGGCATTTGCCAATATGAAACGTTGCTTCGAGCTCAAAATCCCTGTTGTCGTAGGCACTACAGGCTGGTACAACCAAAAAAATGAAGTAACTGAACTTTGCAAGAAAAACGATGCTGCGCTTTTTCATGCGCCCAATTTTTCGCTGGGAATGAACATTGTTTTCAGGCTTAACCGACAATTGGGCAAAATGATGAATGGTACTTCATACAGACTTTCAATGAACGAGATTCACCATATTCACAAATTGGATGCTCCAAGCGGGACAGCAATACAGCTTGCAAATGATCTGGTTGATTCAGTTGACTGCCTTAAAAAATGGGAAATTGATAGTGAAGCTGCCACCGACACTTTGCCAATTATCGTGAGCAGAGTCGGCGAAGTCAATGGAACACATGAAGTGATTGCCGACTCCGAAGAAGATATTATCAGTCTGAAGCATGAAGCCAAAAGCAGGCGGGGCTTTGGTCTTGGTGCTGTGCTCGCTGCAGAATTCCTTTATGGGAAAAAAGGCATTTACACTATGGACGATTTACTGGATCAGCATTATTAAAGTCAAAATCAACAGCAAATTGAATTTTGAAAGGAAGTGTTGCCTTTCTATTTCACTGATTACGAATATTTAACAATGGTTAGTTTTTAGTTTTAACAGAGTTTCCTAATTTAGCCGATTAATATAACCTCATTATGATTCAATTGATCCTTACACTGCCTGTCCTTTTTACCCTTCCAACGGTATTCGCCTGGCAATTGTTTGTGAAAGCAGGAGAGAAAGGTTTTCTTACCCTGATTCCATTTTACAACCTGTATATCTTGTTAAAGATTATCAAAAAGCCTTTGTGGTGGTATATTTTCCTCATCATGCCTTTCATCAATGTTTTTGTGTATATGCTGATGATTGTCGAGTTGGTAAAAACTTTTGGCAAGGACCAATTATGGGAGCATTTTGTTGCTGTTGTAGTACCTTTTGTTTACTTGCCATTCATTGGTTCGAAAAATGAAGTTGTTTACACCGATCCAACAACAGTTGAACATGAGAAAAAAGGTCCTGTGAGAGAGTGGCTCGATGCGATCATTTTTGCAGTTATTGCTGCCACCATCATCCGTACATTTTTGTTTGAGGCCTACACCATTCCCACATCAAGTATGGAAAAGTCGCTGCTTGTAGGGGATTTTTTGTTTGTGAGTAAAATCAGTTATGGCCCCCGTATACCGAATACACCCATTGCTTTTCCTTTTGTGCATCACACCATGCCATGGAGTCAGACTGCCCGCTCTTATGTTGAATGGGTGAAATGGCCTTATTTCCGTTTTGCTGGTTTGGGCGATGTGCAGCGCAATGATGCCGTTGTATTCAATTATCCTGCCGGCGATACCGTAAGTCTGCGTTTTCAGAGCAATGTAAGCTATTATCAGTTGATCAGAGAATATGACCGCGAGCGTGTGCTTTCGGATGAGCGAAATTTTGGAAAGATTGTTTCCCGCCCTGTTGACAAGCGCGAAAACTATATCAAACGCTGTGTAGGCCTGCCTGGAGATACGATCCATGTTGTTAAATCTGAGCTTTTTGTGAATGGTAAACCAAATCCAACACAGGGAATCGTTCAATTCAAATATGTTGTTAAAACGGATGGTGTAGCGCTCAATCAAAGAGTGCTTGACAAGTATAACATCACCGAAGGCCGCATGGGAAATGCATCAGGAGAATGGGTTTTCTGGATTAGCGAAGAAATAGCTGCTGTTTTGAAAACTTTGCCTAATGTGATTTCAGTGAACCGTATGCTTGAGAATGAGGGTGAGTGGAACAGTGAGGTTTTTCCAAACTCATCCTATTTTCCGTGGAATATAGATAATTACGGACCTCTTGTGATACCATCAGCAGGTATGAAAGTGCCGCTTAGCCTGCAAAACCTGCCACTTTATGAAAGAATTATCCATGCTTATGAAGGCAATGTTTTGGAGGTGAAAGACGGAAAAATTTATATCAATGGGGAGATAGCCGACAGCTATACCTTTAAAATGGATTATTACTGGCTGATGGGCGATAATCGTCATAATTCAGCTGACTCCCGTATCTGGGGTTTTGTACCAAACGACCATGTAGTTGGAAAAGCGGTATTTGTATGGCTTTCACTCGATCCGGCGAAATCGTTGTTTGGTGGCAAAATTCGTTTTGATAAATCAATGCGTGTTGTTAAATAAATAATAGAAAAATGAAGAAAGCGACAATTGAAACGGCAAAAGGAACTATGGTAATCGAACTTTTTGAAGACGATGCACCGGGTACTGTAGCCAATTTTGTGAAATTATCTGAATCAGGTTTTTATAACGGACTAAGTTTTCATCGTGTAATCCCCGATTTCGTGGTTCAGGGTGGCTGTCCAAAAGGTGATGGAACAGGTGGCCCGGGATATTCAATCCCTTGTGAGTTAACGGGCGAAAGGCAATACCATGACCGCGGTGTCTTATCAATGGCACATGCCGGAAGAAACACCGGAGGTTCACAGTTTTTTATCTGCCACAGCAGACGCAATACTGCGCATCTCGACAGAAATCATACTGTATTTGGCAAAGTGATCGAAAATGTAGATGTGATTGATCAGATTCGTGGTGGAGACAGTATTGTTTCGATCACAATCAGTGAAGAGTAGAGTTTACTCCAAAGAACAATTCAATAAAAAACCGGATCGATTCATTTCAACCCGGTTTTTTTATTAAAGCTTGTGTATTGATTATTGAGTATTCTGTTGAATTGAAAAAAAGTTTTCAATTCAAATCAGCTATCCTTAATAAGATCAGGAAATATTGGTGTAAACTGCCTGAACGTCGTCGTCTTCTTCAATTTTGTCAAGCATTTTGTCGATATCCACCATTTGCTCTTCAGAGAAATGCACCGGACTATTGGCAAAACGCTGAAGATTCGCCTTCAGGATTTCGATGCCTAAAGCTTCAATAGCATGGTGCAATGTGCCAAAATTGGTGTAGTCCGCATAAGCAAAAATGGTTTCTTCATGCTCTTCAATTTCTTCCAGACCGGCATCGATAAGCTCAAGTTCCAGATCCTCCAGACCAATTCCATCTTTTGGTTTGAACTCAAAAACTGCCTTGCGCGAAAACATAAATTCCAGTGAACCATTGGGTACAAGAGAACCGCCAGCCTTATTGAAATAGGATTTTACATTGGCAACGGTGCGGGTGGTATTGTCAGTGGCGCATTCAACGAAAACAAGCACTCCATGAGGGCCTTTGCCTTCATAAAGAACTTCGACCATGCTTTCGGCATCTTTGCCAGATGCACGTTTGATGGCGTTTTCAATGTTATCTTTTGGCATATTTTCAGCCTTGGCATTGTTGATAGCATTGCGGAGACGCGCATTCATTTCGGGATCAGGGCCACCTTCTTTTGCAGCAATAGTAATAAGTTTTCCCAGCTTTGGAAATACTTTTGACATTTTATCCCATCTTTTTTCTTTTGATGCGCGGCGATATTCAAATGCTCTGCCCATAATATCAGTGTTTTATGTTAGATACTTTTATTTTTAGCGTTTGCAAAATTAAGCAACGCATCGCTTAATTCATAGCATCATTTCAAAAAAAGAGATCAAAACCAGATTATTAAATTATAGTTTGCTTTTTTCCAATCTTATAATGAAGGTATTTTATCGAACTTTGTAAGCCAACTTATAAAATTAACTTTCATGGAAATCCTTTCGATAAGCCTTATCTTCGTTGCAATTGCTTTTCTTGTTGTTACACTGGCAAAAGTGTTGAGCCTGGAAAAGAAACTGAATGATGGTGCTGAAACATCGGCCAAACTTGATTATTTGGAAAAAAACCTGAACAGGTTTGAGTCTGATTTAAAAAATGATTTCCGGCAAAACCGTGAGGAACTTTCAAACAGTCTTGGCAAATTTCAACTTTCCTTTCTTGATACCCTCCGTGAACTTTCGTTCAATCAGTTGGAGCAGCTAAAGGCGATGAACGGACAAAATCAGCAAAATCTTTCCAATCTGAATAAAACCATTGAAGAACGATTGACAAAGCTCGTTGATAAGAATGATCAGAGCAGCAAGGAAAATCGTGAGGCATTTGACAAATCAATGACAGGTTTTCAACAGGCATTTACCAATAATGTAAAGGAATTCAATGACTTACAGAAGCAGAAGTTTGCAGATCTTGAGAAAAAACAGGGCGAGCTCATTACCTCCACCGAGTTGAAGCTGGAGAAAATGCGTGAAACGGTAGATGAAAAATTGCAAAAAACGCTCGAAACAAGACTCGGACAATCGTTCGAATTGGTAAGCAAACAGCTTGAAAGCGTTCAAAAAGGATTGGGTGAAATGCAGACTTTGGCTAATGATGTTGGTGGTCTGAAACGCGTGCTGTCCAACGTCAAAACACGCGGTGTGATGGGTGAAATCCAGCTGGGAAATATTCTTGAGCAGATTCTGGCGCCTGAGCAATATGAGATCAATGTCAAAACCAAAAGGTCGAGCAGCGATCATGTTGAGTTTGCCATTAAACTACCCGGAAAGGATGATAATAATCAGGCCGTTTATCTGCCAGTTGATGCAAAGTTTCCGCAGGAGGCTTACCACCTTCTTCAGCTAGCTTATGATGAGGCCAACCCGCAAAAGGTTGAAGAATCAACAAAGGTTTTGGCAGCTTCTATCACCAAGTTTGCAAAAGATATCAGCGAAAAATACCTCGATCCGCCCTATACAACCGATTTTGCCATCATGTTTCTTCCCATCGAAGGTTTGTATGCCGAGGTGATCCGTAACACCGACCTCATTGAGCAGCTGCAGCGAAAATTCAAAGTCATTGTGACTGGACCTACCACACTTGCAGCCATTTTGAACAGCCTTCAGATGGGTTTTAAAACACTTGCAATTCAGAAGCGAAGCAGCGAAGTTTGGCAGATTCTGGGTGCGGTGAAAACCGAGTTCGGAAAGTTTGGCGGCATTCTCGAAAAAGCCCGAAAAAAGATCGATGAAGCGAGCAATGACATCGATAATCTTGTTGGAACGCGCACCCGTGCCATTGAAAGAAGACTTCGTGAAGTGCAGGAACTACCAACAGCCGAAGCATCATTTTTACTTGATGATGCCGCTCCAGATGATGATTCTACCTTGGAGCTTGATGAAAAGTATTAGGAAAGTTATTTATCAATGATTCCCATATCCTGCATAAGCCAAGTTGCATTGCGGTTCACGGCAACCCCTTTGCGAATGGTATAATCGAACAATAATTGCCCGTTTTCAATCCGGCTTTCGAAGCAATAATTAACAACTTTGCCATTCAGTTCCTTTTCTAAAACACTAAGTTTAAGGTCGTGAGAAGCCATCACAACAAGGCTGTTGTAGTTCACCAATCGCTGAATGAGTGCATGAGAACCTGTGTATTTGTCTTCAGAATTTGTACCGCGAAGTACCTCATCAAGCAAAATAAGACATAATTCTCCACTTGCTGTCTGGTCAAGAATGGCTTTAAGCTGTTTCAGCTCGTTCATAAAAAGTGAGGTGTTTTCGTGCAAGGAATCGGATTGCCTTAGCGAACTCAAAACAGGCATAGGTTTCCAGCGAAAAGACGCCGCACAAACAGCAGCTCCGGCTTGCGCCAGAAGCAGGTTTACGCCAAGGGTACGAAGCCAGGTGCTT
>JAGXRB010000367.1 GCA_018336075.1 Bacteroidota bacterium | reverse complement strand
GCCTCAAATAGCTTATTCCTTATATCACGCTTTTCGAGGTGTCCATAATTGCTATGCCACTTCAGAGACCGGACAAATCATTTGCTGCTTACAATGCCTTAAATATCCTTGACACAATGCCGATAGCTCCCTATAATTTAAATAAATATTTTTATTGCGTTTTTGCTTTTTTGTTTTATTTGGACAGAAAAAAATGGATTATTGATAAAGAGTCGGTTCGCAGTTTTCTTTAGATTGCATTTGGAACAGCGCTAAAAAAGGAGAAAATGGTGAACGGAAAAGCTTGGCTTGCTAAATTTTCACTGCCCCAAAGAGATCTTTATTACAAAATCACCCTCATTTTTGCGCTTTTTTTTATCGTTCCGGTAGCGGCGATAATTTATTTTGCTTTCCGCTATAACGTAATCCATGACAAAAATATCCCGCTGTTCTTTTTGGTGCTGTTGATTTTTTCCTTCATCGGTTACAGATTATTGCGCAGTTTTGTCGATTATATAAGATCAATTTCAGTATCAATATCAAAAACACTGGAAGAAGAAATATCCTGCAAGCCGATAGTCGCCGCCAAAGATGAATTGGGCAATATTGTCCAGTCTTTCAAAATATTGGAGAGCGAACTCAAGGAAAGGTTTTTTCATCTGGAAAAAAAGACCGAAGAGCTGGCTACCTTAAAGGAGCTGTCCGATCTTTGTTACATAACATTTAAGCCGGAAGATTTACTGTATATTACGCTGGAGCGGGCGCTGAAAATCGTCGGCGCCGATGTCGGCTCCGTTCTGGTTTTGAAAAAACCAAATAACGACGCATTTGTGTTGGAGGCAAATATCGGCCTGGATGATTACGGGAAAAAGGGGGTGGTTATTCCCTTTGACGAAAGCATCGCCAAATATGCCGTAATCAATAAATCACCCCTGCTGGTGGATAACATTGAAACGGACAGCCGTTTTCGCAGAATGTCACGCGCGCATTACTCAACAAAGTCCTTTATCTGCATGCCTTTAAAAACAAGCAAAGACATCCTTGGCGTGATAACACTATCCCGCAAGAAATCCGACAAAATATTTACGCAGGATGATATAAATGTTCTGACGCCGCTTTTGAGCAACGCCGCGTTTACTTATGACAATCTGCATCTTTTAAGCGATCTTCAGGATCTGCAAAAAATAATGCGCTCGCTCGGAAGAATATCGACATCGGTTAATTCGAGTCTGAGGGGCGAGGAGCTTCTCCAGACAATCTTTCAGGAAATGAAAAAAATCATACCCTGCGACATCATCGCGCTGTTGGAGATGAATAATGAACAAGACAAGATATTAACCGTGATCGATTTCGTATCCTCCATACCGACAGATTTTAACCGTTCTGATTTCTTCTTCTTTGAGGGAACAATTCTGGATAAAGCGGTTAAACAACAGCAGAATATTTTTATTAGCGCAAAGGAAATTAACTCATTATCGGGAAGCAAATTATTTAATCAGACGCAGATCAATACCTGCCTCATTGTCCCGCTTAAAGCGGGAATCAGGATCATCGGATTGCTTCTCATTTATAATATTACTGAACAGCAGCGCGACAGGCTGGCGGGTGTCATGGAAACAATTTCCGATTACCTTTCCGTGGCCATTGAAAAAGACCGGCTGATAAAGTCCGTGCGCAAAAGAGATCAGGAGCTGGAATCTTTGCAGCTTATCGGCAGCGCGTTGTCTTCCTCTATTTTCGACATCGAAAAACTGCTTAACTATACGATGGACATGATTCGGGGGGTGATCCGCGCCGAAGCGGGATATTTATTGCTTAATGATGACGGAAAACTGAAATTTGCCGCGGCTTTCAATCTCGATATCAATAAGTTGAGGGAAGTTAATCTCAAAAAAGGCGAGGGGAGCTCCGGTTATGTGGCCGACAGCGGCATGACGGTGATGACGGATAACGCTCAGTTTCATCCGCATTTCTCCGGCATTATCGATGAGCAAACCGGGTTTTCCACCAAATCAATTCTTTCCGTTCCAATGATTTCACAGGGACGCGTGATAGGAGTGATAGAGCTTCTCAATAAAAGGGAAATATACTTTACTCTGGAAGATAAACAGCTGTTGCAGTCAATCGCTTCTTCTGTAAGCATTGCTCTGGAAAACGCCAGGCTTTACGAAGAAACCCTCGCCATGGCGGATAAAGAAAGGGGCATCCGTAAATTGTTTCAAAAATTTGTGCCGCGCGAAGTCGTTGATAAAATCATTCTGGGGGTAGATACGGAAGTGCCCATTCTTGAAGAATCAAAAATCATAACATTGTTGAATATCGATATTCGCGATTTTTCCCACTTGTCCAAAAAAATCGGGCCGAAAAAAACCGTCGATATGCTGAATTACTTTTTTTCCATAATGGGAGAAATTGTTTTCCAGCACCAGGGGATAGTCGATAAGTATCTGGGCGACGGTTTTTTGGCCGTCTTCGGCGCGCCCGTGTCCAGTCCGTCAGATCCGGAAAACGCCATTAGGGCAGCGTTGGAAATGCAGCGCAAGATGAAAGAGGTAAATGAGCATTGCCAGAAAAAATTCGGGGAAAAATTATATGCAGGCATAGTTGTCCATACGGGCGAGGTTGTCGTAGGCAATATCGGCTTTGAAAAGAAAATGGATTACACGGTTATCGGCACCGCAGTTAATTTCGTTTTTAAAATACAGGCCTTATGCAGGGAGTGGCCGAACAATATTTTAATCAGCGAAACGACTTATAATGCTGCAGAATCAACGCTGAATGAAGAAGAAGCCAAAATGGAGGAAATTGAATCATGTTTTGAGTCTGTTAAGATTTACCGCCTTGAAGCTCCCTTGGATAATCCCGGAAAATTTTTAAAAGAATGAATAAGAAAGGAAATATAAATGCAGATTTTAGCTTTCAACGGTAGTCCGCGAAAAAACGGAAACACATCCAAGCTGATTGCGGCCATTTTGGAGGGAGCGCGCTCCGCCGGCGCGCAGACTACGGAAGTAAGGCTTCATGATATCGCAATGAAAGGGTGCATGGGATGCCTGAGTTGCCGCACGGACGTCGGGCATTGCAAGCAGCGAGACGATTTAAGCCCCTATCTTGAAGATATCAAACGCGCGGCGGGTATTGTCATGGGTTGCCCGATTTATATGTATCGGATATCAGGGCAAATGAAGCTGCTTGTCGACAGAATGTATTCACTCTATGCCGATCTGCCTCAAGGAGGGTATAAATCAATGGTTCCCGCCGGCAAAGCCTACGCGCTTGTCGTCTCTCAGGGCGCGCATAACGCCGATTTATACCAGAAATCTATACGGTATCTGG
>JAGXRB010000366.1 GCA_018336075.1 Bacteroidota bacterium | reverse complement strand
TCGGGAAGAAGGCCTGCCTCCACAGGTAAAGAATCGGAAGAGATTAAAAAAATATGGTTGGGATATAAAGTATTTCTTTCTGAAAATTGAATAGATAAAGCCATAATTATTTCTGAATTTGATTTGTATGATGCGCAAAAATAACAAATTATACCAAAGTGAATTCTAGATGAATCCAAAAGCTGTAATGGTATAATGCCGATGGATAGAAATGTTAGGCCAATTGAGTGAGCGATAATTGGACTATTACATTTCTCCTTTCGGTATTAGTGCTCTAAATCAACTTAATGAAATTGACTGAGTGAAAGTTTCAGGAAAGTAATTTTGTTAATGATGCAAGAATGAGCGCTGTAGCGCCGGTTTGTTTTTCAACATAAGTCTTGCAGACAGAGGATGCTTTTTGTCTCAAACCTTCATCACTGATGAGTTCAAAAAAGACCTTTTCCATTGAATCAGCATCACTTACTTCAAAAACACCCCCGAGTCTTATCAGATCAACGGCTTCAGTGAAATTTTTGTGCTTTGGACCAATAATGACCGGACAGCCAAATGTTACGGCTTCCTGAATATTGTGAATCGCTACTCCAAAACCACCGCCAACATAAGCAAAATCGGCATACTGATAAAGTTGTGAAAGGATTCCTATGTTATTAATAATTAATACTTTATGACTATCCTTAAAATCATATTCAGTATACCGAATGGAATTTCCACCTATTTTTTTCTCAATTTCTGCAATGTGTTTTTCAGAAACATCATGTGGTGCAACAATGATTTTATAACTAGATGGAAGCTTGTCAAAAATTGGAAAAAGCAGCTTTTCATCAGCCGGCCAGGAACTTCCAACTACTATCAATGGATTTCCGGCTTTAAAATGCTCTGCAACCGGGAATTTGTCAGCTTGTTGTGCAAGCCTTAAAACACGGTCAAAGCGGGTGTCTCCGGTAACAGTAAATTGATGAATATTTATTGATTTCAGTAGGTTAGATGAGATTTCATCCTGAATAAAGAAGTGGGTTACAGCTTCTAGGTGACGACGAAACCAACCGCCATAAAAAGAAAAAAAGTGCTGCGATGGCCTGAACTTTGCCGACACAAAAAACAATGGAATATGCTGCAGTTTAGCTTCATTCATATAGTTGAACCAAAATTCATATTTGATAAAAAAGATGGCCTTCAGATCAAATAGATGAATTAGTTTTCTGGCATTGGCTGGAGTATCTTCCGGTAAATATGAAATACAATCGGCGAGTTCATAGTTTTTTCTGACTTCATAGCCGGAAGGTGAAAAAAACGTGAGCAGAATGCGATAGTGAGGCCATGTTTTTTTTATGGCTTCAATCAATGGGCGGCCCTGTTCAAACTCGCCCAACGAAGCAGCATGAAACCAAATCCACTTTTCATCGGGCTGAATCTTTTCCTTCATTTTTGAAAAGACATTTTTTCGGCCATCAATCCATTTTGCTGCTTTTGGATTAAACCTTGCAGCCAGCCAAATGATTAAGGTGTAAAGTTTTATGGAAATGGTGTAAACTGAACGCATCACTGCTTCTGGCTTAATTAATAGTAATAGTAGCGCTGAGGAGATCGTTTGTAGGCCGGTATCATCCAATTGATCCGAAGGCCATAGTAATGATCAGTATATTTCGTGTTGTCGAAGCCCATCAGGTTGAAATCGTAATCGCGCAAACTTCGGGTGTAGGCATGAATGAACTCGAAACCTAAACTGAAGTTGAGCGCCCGATGGTTGCTCATCAGCATATATCCTGTTTCCAGACTGTGGGCAAAACCTCCACGCAGTTTGTCGTAACCTTTGGCATAATCACCTGTGATTTGCGGTGCAGTTCCAAACTGCGTTTCAATGTGAATGCGGTGGGCTAAATAACCCAAACCAGTCATGAAATATATGCCTGAGTTGGGATTTGGGCCAAAGACTGGAATTATTTTTCCGATTTTTGCCTGAAAATGGTAGCCTCGTTCAAAGAGCGCCAGACTGGTAAAGGTTCCGTCACCATCTATGATCTCTCCTGTTGGGGTGCTGATGCGGCTGAGCAATTCTTCGCGGCCATTCACCTGATCGCCGAAAATGAAACCAAATTGTGCATTCCAGAGCCAGTTTTGACTTGTTTTATAGCCTAAAACAACCCCAATTGTTGAGTTATATCCAAAGTATTCACTAAGATTTTTACCAGGAAATTGCAAGGAGTAGCTTGCCTGAATAAGGAAAGTAGAAACAACTGTATCGCTGACTCTCTGCTGGGCATGCATTGAAGTGGCAGAAAACAAAAGCAAGATAACTATTGAAAAAAGGCCGGATTTCATATTCAAGAATCTATTTTCAGGCACAAAGGTAGTTTTTTTACGTTATTATTGTTTTGGACTGCTATCAGACATAAAACCTTGTATCAATGTTGTAAATATTAATGATTTTTTGCTTTATGAAAATATGAGTGCAATAAGCCGGTCTACATTTTGACCGTTGTGGTAAACCATATCAAGCTTTTTGCGGCGTCTTTCCTTCTCTTTTTCGCTGAAGCTACGGCGGTAAAGGCGTTTAATTTGTGTTTTCATCGAAACTGCATCGTTTGCCAGAATACATAATTCATCAAGGGTGCTGCCGCTGAGCATTTTGTCGTTTACCAAACAAAAACGGCCATTATACAAGGTATTTAAGAGTTTAAGTTTTAATCCGGTCGCTTGAAAAGTAACCGAAACATTCAGTTGGGCATTGTTAACAAGCTCAAAAAGTTGCTCATCCGATGGGTTGGCAACAAGAGATACATGAGGCATGGTTTCAACCATCCGCTCAATTGCTGCTGAAGGATTTAATCCAGCGATTACAAATGGAACCTTCAGATCGTTGAATACTTCTTCAAGCAGAAACTTTACCGCATTTTTGTTTTCACCGACCGAAAGATTGCCGTGGTAAAGCACATAATCGCCTCTTCCGCTTTTTGATGTCACATTCACATGCGGGTGAAAGGCAGGTATAAAAACAACATTTTGATAATGCGCATTGAAATATTTTTCATCTTTCCTGGAAATTGCAACAATGCCCTGTGCTCTGTTGAGGATGTTTTCAAACCGGCGCAACTTGCGGGCTTCATTGTGAAAATAATACTTCTTTAAAATATCGGTTTCGGCCTGTGCCAGATGATAATAGTAGTCGTGTTCAATATTGTGTGCACGTACAATAATTCGTCTTGAACTGAACCGTATATCGTTCATCAAAAGGCAGGTATGGAGGCCTTCCAAAAGTATGGGGTAATGATCGCGCAACAGATTGTTGATCATTTCTTCGGAATTACGCGAACTGACAATGTAGGGAAGATTCTTAAAAAGGTGTGTTTTAGAAACGTCTCTTTTGTAGTAATTTACCGAAAAACAATATTTTTCCAATTCAGGTGCAGCTTCCCTTCCATATTCAAAACAATGCAGGTGAATTTTGATTCCTTTCTGCGCCAATGCAATGATTTTGTAGAAAACATCAATCACCCCACCGTAATTTGCAGGCCAGGGAATGTCGAACGACACAATATGCAGATGTTGCTCAGTTGTATTGTCCATAGATGTTTAACAGTATTTTTTCTTCTTTTTCCCAGCTAAGTTCTTGAGCTGCCTTTTTAGTATTTATTTTCCACTTTTCAAATCTTTCCACATTTGAAAAAGCATCTTTTATCGCATTTGCGATATTTTCGGGTTTATGATTGACAATGAAACTGCCAATATCGTATGCTTCAATGATTTTTTTTATTTCAGGCAATGGACTTGCCAAAACCGGAATTCCAGCCTGTATATAATCAAAAAGCTTGTTTGGAAGACTGAAACGATAATTGATGTTGGTGTCTTTATCAAGCGTAATTCCAAGATCGGCATTGATGGTATAGGCCATCATTTCAGCGTATTGCATACGCGGTAAAAATCGTACCCTTTCAATTATTCCGAGTGATTCTGCCAGTTTATGCAATTGATCAATGACATCTCCTCCTCCAATAATCATCAGATGAAAACCGGGCAAAAGTGCCATGGCTTGCACCAGCTCTTCGGCTCCACGCTGTATATTAATTCCCGAGCCTTGCAAAACGAGTATTTTGTTGTTTTCAGGCATACCGAGTTCACTTCTGTCGGGTTTTTCAATTGTTTGAAAACCTTGGGGGATGTTTCTGATTACTTTTGCTTTTATGCCATACTCATCATAAAAAAGGCCTGCAATAGAATCATTTACAGTAATCATTTCTGCCAAACGGGGAACAATAAAAGCCTCGATTGCCTTCCAGGTTTTTCTTACAAACGCACGATCAGCAAGCTCAGGTGTTCCGGTAAAATATTCATGACTGTCAAAAACCAGCGTTTTTCGCTTCAAACGTGAAATCAAAAAGTTTGGTAAAAGCGTATCCAGATCGTTCGATAAAAACAGGTCTGCTCTTTTCAACAGCAGGAAAAAGAAAAGGCGTAGATTAAATTCAGCATAAAAAAGCGGGCCTTTCTCAAAGATCAGTTTCATCCTTCTGCAAGAATAGGGTCGCGCTGGCAAATCAGGGCTTTTGCGCATTTGCCGGCCAACAAGCAATACCTCAAAGCCTGACTTTTTAAGTGCAAGACAGGATTTGTGCACGCGCTGGTCTGTGACCAGATCGTTTATAACGGAGACAATTGCTTTTTTCAAGTACAGATGATTCAAATAGTGTAATTAGGATGAATACAAGAACTCAAAAGTTGCAACTTTTATTATCAAAAGTTCTACCTTTGACAAAAAAATAGACTAAATGTACCGCAACTATCCGCTGAATCATAGCAATACTTTCGGACTGGATGTCATGGCAGCCTGGGCGGTGAAAATTCCTGATCTTAAAGACCTTGAAAAAATCACGAAGGAACGTGTTTTTATGGAGGAAAAGCACCTTATTTTAGGTGGTGGAAGCAATTGTCTGTTTCTCGATGATTATTTTGAGGGACTGGCGATTTTGATTGAAAATAAAGGCATCAGCATTACAAATGAAACCGATGAAAGCGTTGCTGTCAGTGTTGCTGCAGGCGAGGACTGGGCCGGTTTTGTTGAAAAGATGGTTAATTCAGGCTATGGAGGTCTCGAAAACCTTTCGTTAATTCCAGGTAAAGTTGGCGCTGCCCCTATGCAAAATATCGGTGCTTATGGGGTAGAACTCAAAGATGTTTTTAACAGCCTTCAGGCTTTCGATCTCGAAACAGGTGATCTTGTCGACTTTAACAAGGAGGCCTGTGATTTTGGCTATCGCAGCAGTATTTTCAAAACTACCTTAAGAAATCGGTTTGTTATTCTTTCTGTTGAATTCTTGCTTAACAAACGACCTGTACTCAATCTTGGGTATGGCTCAATAAAACAAGAATTAGAGCGAATGGGGGTGGATAAACCTGGCATTATTGAAGTGAGTCAGGCAGTGATAAACATACGGAAAAGTAAACTCCCTGATCCGGCTGAATTGGGAAATGCCGGCAGTTTTTTTAAAAATCCTGTTGTTCATAATTTGGTTTTTAATGATCTGAAATCTGAATACCCTGATATTGTTGGCTATCCGGATCATGAGGGTGCTACAAAACTTGCTGCCGGCTGGCTCATCGAAAAGGCTGGTTGGAAGGGTTATCGTTCAGGTGATGCTGGCGTGCACCACAAGCAGGCTCTTGTGCTGGTAAACTATGGAAAGGCCACAGGACGTGATATTTATGGGTTGGCCATGCAAATTCAGCATTCTGTTAAAGAGAAATTTGGTGTTCATATTGAACCGGAAGTGAATTTGATTTAGAAAAGTTTTTCAATTTCTATTGCAACCTGAAATGTTTTAAGAGGTCTTTTAAAAAAGTTAATTCTGCTACACTTCTTAATAATTTATATATTCGCGGTATCATTTTTTTTAAACAAATGGAAAACAGCCGTATAAGAATATTTTATAGGTTTGTTCGCTACAATCTGGAAGCCTTTATATGGCTTGCTGCGCTGGCTCTGCTTGCTTTTATGAATCCTGAAAGTACACAGCAAACACTTTGTGTATGGCACTACGCTGGTTTTGACGCTTGTCCGGGATGCGGTTTGGGCCACTCGATTTCAGCAGCATTTCATGGTAAAGTCTTAGATTCTTTCAATTTTCATCCATTAGGGATTCTTGCAATTATTATTCTGACAATTCGCGTTTTTCGCATTTTTATAGAAAACAAATATTTACTTTCACAAAAAACAGATCAATATGTCAAAGATTTATGAATTTATGCCTGATATTGTAGGCGAGGAAATGCTATTCCTACAAAAAATAACTGAAGACTACTCAGAGGAAAAACTGAGAAGGTTTTCTTCAATTTATCGCGCCAGACGAAAAGATCCGATGTTGATTCTTCTGCTTACACTCGTTGGTTTTCTGGGTTTTGCAGGTATACACCGTTTTATGCTAAATCAGATTGGCATGGGTATTTTATACCTTTTTACAGCGGGTTTATGTCTTATTGGAACAATAGTAGATTTGGTAAATTATCAAACGCTGAGTTTTAATTTTAACAGGCAGGTAGCGTTGGAAATTCATGGATTTATGTCGGCTGAAAATTGATTTTTCGGCTGAAAGGTCATTTCTTATTTTTCAACAGACAGACAGTAGTAGTTTGTTGATTTGCTTTGCCAAAGATGGCCCCCGATAGATGAAGCCTGTGTA
>JAGXRB010000365.1 GCA_018336075.1 Bacteroidota bacterium | reverse complement strand
TTGAGCCAAAATTGTAGCCAGACCTGCATAAAACATACTTATATCATTGTAGGATTGCAAAATATCAAATTGGCCGTCCCGCAAATATTGTGCCAATTGAATAACAAAACGGAACCGGCCAAGAGTAGTCGCTTCAAGCCGGATCTCTGTCGGTTCAATCCCCAATCTTTGGACTTGCTCCAAAAATGGGCCGCTCTTAATATTTAAAACCAAATCAACCGAGAACCCAGCTCGAGGCAATGCCTCCAACAAACGCACAACATGCCGCTCACTGCCGCCCTGTTCCAATGAACCAATATAGAATGCGATACGCAGATTAGTTTGAGCTAATGCCATTATGTAATTCTCCCTGGCGTTTCTCCAAGGTAAGCAAAATTGATAAAGACAAAATAAATACATTGAACGAAACTGTCACCCATAAAAAATCATGGAAAAACAAAATGATCATATATATTATCCACGATACCAATAAGGACTGTGCATAATCCTGCACGAAGGCACTACTTTTTTTTGATTTTATCAAACCCCGCAATATCAAGGTGACCGCTATAAAAAATAGCAAGCCAGCGAGTAACCCAATCACACCGCTTTCAGCCAGCCAACTTAAATACACGTTGTGCGGAACGGCTGACCGGTCACTAAGACCCATTTTCAAATCAAACCGCAGCTGCATTTGCCCAAAACCAATTCCAAGGAGGGGATTTTCTCGCCAATATGCCAACCCCATCGGATAGGTAGCTTCGAGCCGGCTGGAAGAGTATATCTGGCCAGTTTCAGAGTCATAAGAAGTATTGTAGCGGGACACTAAAGTATCGCCAATTGGGGTGGCGGTAAACAAAAAAACAAAAATTAATGCGATAGCAACCAACCCAAAGCTTTTTCTAATATTTCCCCGGATGATAATCCAAAGAGGCAGAGACAGAATCACAGCCACGATCAATATTCGCTGAAGCCCTGAAATTGCGGCCAGCGCCAGCAATACAATTGCCAGAACATACCCAAAATTTCCACGCTCATTCTCGACCGCCGAAGCATAAACCCGCGCTATCAAAATATTCATCGGTAATAAATAGTTAACCGTGTCCATCTGCAGAAAACCGCGGTAGCGCGTCACGGTTTCATTCCAGGGAAGGTTTGCACCAGCCACAAACAGATGCATGAACCAATCTGTTACTACGCTAAACGCATTCACCAGTACAGCCGCCAGGAAAATATTGATCAACCTCTGCACACTTTTCTCATCGATTTTTGCATAAATCACGGTATTGTATAATAGCCACGGAAATAGAATGGCACGCAATGAGGTTAATATCCAGCCTGTAACTCCGCCGCTGACCAAATATGAAACCGTTGTCCCATATCGAGACCAGCCATCACTGAGAAATCCGTTGAAGTAAGATAATATCTGTACCAATAGAAAAAATGTCAGTGGGAGCGCCAGATGGGTTTGCACTGGCGTATTTTTCCTTGCCACCAAGTTGGAAGCCAGCTTAAGAGCCAAAAAAGCTTGCAAAGCAGTAGTTAAATTCAATCCAGGAACAAGCCCGCTACCAAGACCTAGTATCGTGGGCGATGCCACCACAACCATGAGAAAAATTAACTGGGTTTCTGTTGTTTGAAAGACAAAGATAATAAATATAACCAGACTAAATACAAGCAAGGGAAATCTAAGATCGGAAGCCGGTACCCCGGAATCGCTCAGTAAAGTGGTTAGCAGGCCCACGGCAATGATAAAAAAGATGTAAGGAAAAGAAATCGATTGTCGTCTCATAGATAGTTAAGAAAGCGTATTTTTAAAACTTTGAGAGTCTTTTATTGCAGTCATCAACGTCTGGCGCAATTTGGAAGCTACCTCGCTTCCATCAAAATCCCGTGCTGCATGTAAAGAATTTGAAACATAGCTAGTTCTTGCATCATTATCCAAACAAAGATGGTGAATGACTGATCGGATTTTAACTGGGTTTTCGCTATCCAAAACCAGACCGCATTTCTTAGTAATAAAAAATTCGGCCAAAAAGTAATGCGCCGGGCAAAGCACAAGGATCGGCTTCCCAGCGGCCAACATCTCAAGTGTCCGGGTTGGGAATTGGATTCTGCAATCACGCTCATAAGCAGGTCCCCAATCATTGTAAAGTCCGATGATCAACACATCACACTTTCTTAAGGATTCGACTAGGCCGTCTGCTTTTTTTTCATCGAGCACGACAATATTATCAGCCCAGAGACCTAACCGCTCACTAATATCTACCGCGCTGACTGGAGCATGTAAAATCAACTGAAAAGATGAATTTCCTCCAATGGCTTTGATGACATTTTTCAAAGCCCTCTCTGAACCAAGGTTGATATTACCACTAACTCCTATTTTAAATGGGGCCATAGGTTTTGGTGGTTTATTAATCACTGGGATTAGTTCGTTCAGTGGATGCAACAACGAAATCGTAAGTTGTTGATATTGACTCGCAAAATAACTTGCCATGCCGTTGCTCATGCTAAATATAGAAGAAGCTCTTTTGAGTATTTGCTTTTGAATTATTTTTGCAAGATAAATCTCAATTTTGCTTTTTCGAGTCTCAACATACAGGTTGTGAAAATAGGGGAAAAATGGCAAACCCATTAATGCCGCGATCAAATATCCCGCGATCAGGAATGAAACATTTGGGAAAATTGCCACCACCGCCTGCAAATGATAACGCCGAACAGCGAGACAGCCAGCCAGAACCGCTGCTGGCACTACATAGAATGGTTCTATCCATGGTTTTATCCGCCAATGGATGGCAAGGGAAGGAATCAAAATTCGATGATGGTTTTTAATGTCTTGCAGATCAATCCGCCCAGCGAAAGGTATTTGACCAAGCATCACCGCTTCAGCCGGAGTGAACCAGCGTAATAGATTACGCACAACAACAGATGAGCCTGAAGCAGTTGGAGGAATCGTCCATGAAACTAACAAGAAACGAACCGAGTCAAATGAGTTCATCATAAACCGCAAATATAGCGGGAGTGTTTAGATTAGAATCGAATTTCTCTTT
>JAGXRB010000364.1 GCA_018336075.1 Bacteroidota bacterium | reverse complement strand
GTGCCGCATTCCGGAAACCACTTCGGCGCGCTGGCCGCAAAAAACGGCGTTATTGTCACAGTGGAAAAAATTGTTGATGCCGATTTTATCCGTCGCCACGCGCAGATGACCAGGATTCCCGGTTACATCGTCAAGGCTGTCTGCCCTGCCCCCATGGGCGGGTTTCCCATGGGTATACACGCTCTCGGTGTCGACGAATTGGAAGGTTATGGAGAAGACGAAGAATGGATAATGGAGGCGAGAAAAGCGTCCCGAAGGCCTGAAGATTATCAGGCATGGGTGGAAAAATGGGCGCTGGGATGCAAAACCCACGATGATTTTCTCAACCTGCTCGGACAAAAACGCATCTGGCAGCTCAAGGGAAAAATTCAAAACGATTCCTGGATATCGGAGTTGACCGAAATGTCCGGCCGCCTCGCCTCGCCCCAAAAGCCGACGCCGGCGGAAATATTGGTGAGTGTGGCGGCGCGCAAAATTGAAGAAACAATCCGGACAAAAAATTACCTCCTGGCGCTGTGCGGCATCGGCGTTTCCAATCTTGCCGCCTGGCTGGCCTATTACAATTTAAGGCGCCAGGGCTATCCGCTCGAACTAGTCGCGGAAATTGGCTACTACGGTTATTCTCCTCAGCCTGCTGATCCTTATGTCTTCAATTTACGCAATATCCCCTCTTGCCGTATGATTTCTGATATCTTTACCTCACTGGCCATTTTCATGAGCGGCGCGCAGACTTCCAGTGTCGGCATCCTCGGCGCGGGACAGATAGACAAATTCGGCAATGTTAATACTACAAAAATATCTGCGGCAGGCCCGTTTCTGGTCGGTTCCGGCGGGGCAAATGATGTCGCCTCCGGCTCCAGCGAAACAATAGTGACTCTGGAACAGAGCAAAGAGCGCTTTCTGGAGCGGGTGGATTATATAACGTCGCCGGGCGACCGGGTTTCGACCGTCGTTTCACAGTGGGGAATCTTTGAAAAAGAAATCGGCGCCAATGAACTGGCGCTCACCGGCTATGTTCCGCTGCGCGCCGGCGCATCGGAAGAAGAATCCGTGCGCAACATCAAAGAACTCTGCGGCTGGGAACTAAAAGTGAAAGACAGCTTGCAGGTTTTCAGTCTGCCGGATGACGAAGAAATCCTTTTTATCCGCTGCTTCGATCCCAAACGCTATTTTCTCGGTTCGGACGAGTCACAAAGAATAAAATAAATTTTCTGCCTCGATTGAATATTACATATCCAGATGTATTGCCGACTTTATTTGTTCGGACATTTCTTGGGTGCTTTTAGCCGGATTTGCCCGCAGCAAATGTCCCGGCAGTGGAAAACCGGCGAACCTTTCCGCCATGTCCACACATTCCAAAAGAAGATTCTTGTCGATTCCCGTTTTTATTCCCATCTGCTCAAAAAGATATACCAGATCTTCCGTCGGCACATTCCAGTATCCCAAATCCAGCTCCATGGAGCCGTAAGGCGTTCCGCTTAAACCGCCGAGAGACGTATCAAATATCCTCACTCCCGCTTCATAGGCGGCAACACAATTGGTAATCGCTGTTCCTCTGGTGTTATGAAAATGAACAGCCAAGTTTATATCCAACTTTAAATCAAAAATTTGTTTAATCAAAGTTTTTATTTTGCGGGGATCAGCCATTCCGGTGGAATCAACCAAAGATATTTCCCTGGCGCCCATGTAAGATAATTTCAAGACAAGCTGCCCTATTTCTTCAGGAGCAATAAGGCCTGTATAGGGGCAGCCGAAGGCAGTAAGAATATAAATACGAACACTCCGACCGCTTTTTGCCGTAGCCTCAAATATGGCCGGCAGTGTTTTATTCAATGTTTCTTTGAGAGTTCTGCCCATGGTAACCTTATTGAATGCGTCACTGGCCGCAACGAGCATCATTATTTCGTCTACCTGCGTGACCAAAGCGCGGCGGCACCCGATTTCATTGGGGACGACGCCGACATAAGTTACGCCGGGCTGCTTTTTGATCCCTTCCACAATTTTTTCCGCGTTATAATTAGCCGGCAGCAGGCGCGGATGCAAAAAAGACGCGCACTCTATTTTTTTAAAACCAGCTTTGGATAATTTGTTGATGAAAAGAACCTGATCGTCTGTGGAAAGACTCTTGCCCAGCGCCGGCAAGCCGTCACGCGGCGAAATTTCGACAATAGTCACCTTGTTATTCTTCTTCAATTTACCAAGCTGTATGAAACGGTCATCTCTTTTTATCTTTTGCTAACCGTTATGCATAATGCGTTCCAAAATATTCGCCTATTATGGTCGGTAAAGAGCGGGAAATATTTCAATCCAGGCCGTATTTTTTGATTTTTTGATAAAAAGTCCGGCGGCTGATGCCCAGTTTTTTTATTGCCGCGCTTCTGTTCGGAGTCTCTTCCAGAACCTTTCTTATAATCTTTTTTTCCAGCTCTGCTGTTGCCTGCGTTATGTTATTGATTCCTTCGGGAGTAAAAATTTCTGCCGTCTCCGCTGCTGTTGCCTGCCTTTGGGTAAAAAGAAAATTAGGCAATGAACTCGGTCGGATATAAGCGTCAGTACTCATATTAATTGCGTAGCTTACCACTCCTTTTAATTCCCGGACATTGCCCGGCCAGTGATAAGAATGGAGTATTTGCATGGCGGCGGGAGAAAAGTGAAAATTCCTTTTTTCGATATCTTCATTTAATTTCAGGAAATGATCCACCAGCAGCGCAATGTCCTCTTTTCTTTGCCGCAGTGGCGGTAAAAAAATAGTAAACGCATTCAGGCGGAAATAGAGATCTTCCCTGAATTTTTTTTCTTCGATCAGCGTGGTTAAATCCCTGTTTGTTGAGGATATTATCCGGACATCAACCTTGATATTTTTTGTGCCACCCACCCTCTTGAAAGTTCCTGATTCCAGAACTCTCAGCAGTTTTGCCTGGGTCTGCAAGGAAGCGTCACCGACTTCATCCAGAAGAATTGTTCCTTCATGGGCTTCGTCAAAGTAACCCTTGCTCCCTTCGGCTTTTGCTCCGGTAAAAGCTCCCTTTTCGTAACCAAAAAGTTCGCTTTCGATAAGGGTATCCGGAATTGCCGCGCAGTTAACGTCGATCAGGGGTTTTGCAAATCGGGTGCTGGCCTGATGAATAGCGCGCGCCAATATTTCCTTCCCCGTGCCGGACTCTCCGGTAATCAAAACCGAAATGTTCGATCTTGCGGCGCGTTGCGCGATAAGCAGCGCTCGTTTAAATGCAAGATTATCTCCAATTAGTTCTTTGAATTCCGGCAGGAGATCTTCGGCGGCAAATTTTTCTTCTTTGTCAGTTGATGAAGTATTTATAAGCGATGACTGTATCTTTTCTTCATTAGGAAACAGCAATAAATAAATCTTAACCTTATCTCTATTCGTGTTTAATAAATATACAGATGCGTTTATATCATGCTTTTCCGGCAATACGAGATGTTCAATAATTTCCGCTTGCTTATTGTCTAATAACCTGACATTTAAATAATTTAATGCATCAGCAGTCTTCTTTCTTGTTTTCTTATTGATGGTCAGCGGGAATTTGGTTGTAAAATTATTGTTTACATACAATACATTTCTATTTTCATCAATAATACAAGCTGGTTGTGCTATATTTTTAATTATTTTTATAAATATTTCTTGGACTTTTTCTTTCATATTATGATTAATGTATACAAGTAAAACAAATCCGTCAATAAAGATTTTCCCTCGCCATAATATTTTTTCGCAGGTTTTTATCAATATTGCTTTGTGCCCTGTTTTCGCATATGCATACATTAGGGATATAATTAGCTTATTGTGATTTATCACTCTGGTAATTTTACCGATGATTCTTTTTTGTATCTCGTGACTTCTCAAATCGCCGGTTAATGCAACTGGTATGATATTTGCTCATTTCTTAAAAAATATCCCTGAAAATATTTTTTTGATTTTAGGAGATTCACCTATGGCTATTAAAACGATTATGGTTATCGGAGCCGGTTTGATGGGCGCGGGAATTTCACAAGTTGCCGCTCAGGCCGGTTTTAACGTCATCATAAATGATTTAAAAGATGAGCTTGTCGACAAAGGATTGAACGCCATCGCCAAAAACCTGGAGGGTCAGGTAAAAAAAGAAAAACTTACCGCCGCGGATAAAGACGCGTTTCTGGCGCGTATCACAAAATCTGTCGCGCTCGATGATGCCAAAAGAGCCGACTTTGTCATTGAAGCCGCTTTTGAAAATTTCACCGTCAAAAAATCCATCTTTGAAAAACTGGATGATATTTGCCCCGCAAACGTCATCTTCGCCAGCAATACCTCTTCCATCCCGATCAGCTCTCTTGCCGCGATCGTCAAACGCCCGGATAAATTCATCGGCATGCATTTTTTCAGTCCGGTGCCTATCATGAAATTGGTGGAAGTTATTCCCGGCCTGAAAACATCTGCGGAAACAATCAAAGCCACCGAAGAGCTTGCGGCAAGCCTGAAAAAAGAAACGGTGCGCGTTAAAGACGTGCCGGGATTTCTGGTTAACCGCATCAACGCCGCCTTCCGCGCGGAAGTTTTTAACTGCCTGCTCGAAGGCGTGGCCACCCTTGAAGATATCGACAAAGCGGTAAAGCTGGGCCTCAATCACCCGATGGGCCCCTTTGAATTGAACGATGCTGTGGGTATCGATATCGGTCTGAATGTTTTCCGGACGCTTTATGAGGGATATAAAGATCCGAAATTCCGCCCGCCGCTTTTGATGGAAAAAATGGTCCAGGCGGGAGATTTGGGCAAGAAGACCGGCAAGGGATGGTATGATTACATCTCCGGCGAAAAGAAACCGAGAAAAGATTTGAATTTATAAAACAGGATGAAGCTATGGAAAATGTCGTTATTTTGAGTTGCGTGCGCACACCGATCGGCGCCTACGGCGGTTCTTTGAAAGATGTTCCCGTATATAAATTGGGCGCGGTGGTTTTACAGGAAGCCGTTAAACGCGTAAATGTGGATCCTGCCCAGGTTGATGACGTGGTTATGGGCGCTGCTTATCAAAACGGTGAATGCGCTAACGGCGCGCGCATGGCTGTTCTGGAAGCGGGCTGGCCGGATACAGTGCCGGGAGTTGTTCTGGACAGGCGCTGCTGTTCCGGGCTCGAGGCCATTTTTTTCGGCGCGATGAAAATTCAGACCGGCAACGCGGATATTGTCATTGCCGGCGGCATGGATTCGATGAGCCAGGCCGAACTCTACATCCCCGGTGATATCAAATGGGGACTGGGCGGCAAAAGCCATGAAAAATACGGTTTCATGCCGCGGGGGCACGGCGCTCTGGCGATGTGGGGAATCCCATTTTACGACCGCATTCAGCGCGCGCGCGTCATGTCGCAGCCCATCGCCCGCTATGGAGAATTGAGCTCCATGATGGCCTGGGCGGAAACCGCGGCAAAGAAAGAAAAAATCACGCGGGAAGAAGCGGACCGTTGGGCGCTGAGAAGCCATCTGCGAGCTGTCGCGGCGCAGGATGCCGGAAAGTTCACCGAAGAAATAGTTCCTGTGCCCATCGGCAAGGATAAAAACGGCCAGACAATTTTTTTCAGCGACGATGAAGGGCCGCGGCGGGAAACCACGCTGGAAAAACTGGCCAAACTCAAACCGGTTTACGCCGACGGCGTTTGCACCGCGGGGAATTCCTCTTCGGAAAACGACGGGGCTTCCGTTGTGCTTCTGGCCTCCGAGAAAAAAGCAAAAGAGCTTGGTGCCAAGCCGCTGGCCTATTTCCGTTCCTGCGCGGTTGCGGCAACCGACCCCACGCTTACCTACCCTGCCGTGCCCGCGTCCGTGCAAAAAGCGCTGCAAAAAATTAATATAAAAATTAATCAGATAGGCTTGGTGGAAGTCCAGGAAGCTTTTGCCGTCCAGACGATTGCTGACGCCCGGCTTTCCGGCATTAACGATAAAGAAATGGATGAGAAAGTTAACGTCAACGGCTCCGGGATTTCCCTGGGGCATCCCATCGGCGCCACCGGCGCCATGCGGCTCACCACGCTCCTCAATGAAATGGTGAGAACAGACACTCAATTCGGACTGGAAACAATTTGCGGCGGCGGCGGCCAGGGTATCTGTCTGATTGTGGAAAGAAAATAAACTCAAGGATAAATTGGGGAGGGTTAGATATGGATTTTGCATTAGCCGAAGAACAAAAAATATTGCAGGAAATGGCAAAAACCTTTGCCGAAAACGAAATCAAACCGCACGTCGAAGAAGACGAGAAAAAACAGCACTGGCGCAAGGAAATTTTCGATAAGATGGCCGAGCTTGGCTTTTTCGGCTTCTGCATCGACGAAAAATACGGCGGCAACGGCATGGGTTTTCTGGAAGGCGTGCTCGTTATCGAGCAGATTGCCAAAGTGCACACTTCCTGGCGCATGGCTTTCAACATGCAATGCTGGGGACCGTCTCTCACGATTCAGAAATTCGGCACCGAGGAACAAAAGCAGCATTACATCCCCAAATTCGTGAGCGGTGAATATGTCGGCAGTTTCGCCATGACCGAAACCGATGTTGGCTCCGATGTCGCCGGCATGAAGTGTCTGGCCGAAGACAAGGGAGATTATTACCTGCTCAACGGCAACAAAATGTGGATTACCAACGGCACGGTCTGCGATCATGGCCTGCTTTACGTAAAAACAAATAAAGACGCCGGAGCAAAAGGCATCTCCTGCTTGATCATGGATTACAACCTTCCCGGTGTTACCAGAAAAAAAATTCACGAAAAAGTGGGCCTGCTGGCTTCCGACACCGCCGAAATTACTTTTGAAGATGTCAAAGTCCCGAAAAAGCTTCTTCTCGGCACAGTTAACCAGGGATTCCAGATGTGCATGACGCAGCTCAATGCCACACGCCTCGGTTGTTCCGCCGGCGCTTTGGGCTTGTCCGGAGCTATTCTGGAAGCCTCTGTAAAATACGCCAACGAGCGGTCGCAGTTCGGCCAGCCGATCGGCAAATACCAGCTGATTCAGCAGCAAATCGCGGAAATGAAAATGGGGCATGAGGCTCTTTCCTGTCTTGTTTACAAAGCCGCCTGGCTCAAAGACAAGGGTCTGCCCAATGTCATGGAAACCTCGATGTCGAAGCTCTACGGCGCAAAGGAAGTCGTGCATGCGGCCAATGAGTGCATGAAATTATTCGGTTCCTTCGGTTATTCCGAAGAATATCCCTGCGGTAGGTTTCTGCGCGACTCCAAACAATTTGAAACGCTCGAGGGAACTTCCAACATGCATACGATGATTGTGGCCAATGCCGCGCTGGGTTTCGCTCCCAACAGAGCTTAAAAATAATCAATTGTTTTTTGCGGTGCTTAATAACAATGAACATTCACGAATATCAGGCCAAAGAGATTTTAAAAGCTTACGGTGTAAATGCCCCCCGCGGCTGCATGGTTAAATCAGCGCGTCAGGCCGAAAAAGCCTACAAAAATTTCGGCTGCGATTGTGTGCTCAAAGCGCAGGTTTACGCCGGCGGGCGCGGAAAAGCCGGCGGTATTAAGACCGTGCGCGATGCCGCTCAGGCCATTGATACGGCCAAAGAACTTTTCAAAAAGAAACTGGTCACTGTGCAAACCGGCGCGCGCGGCCTTCCAGTAAAACGACTGCTCGTGGAAGAAATAATCGATGTGGAAAAAGAGCTCTATCTTTCGCTGACGCTCGACAGGCGGACATCGCGCTACTGCCTGATAGCGTCCTCGGAAGGCGGCATGGATATCGAAGAAGTGGCGCGCAGGACTCCGGAAAAAATTCACACGCTTCTTATTGATCCTTTGCTGGGCATAAAAGCATATCATGCGCGTCCTCTCTGCGTCTTGCTGGGATTGAAAGATAAATTTCTTGATGAATGCATAAAACTGATTCAGTCTCTTTATAAGATTCTGCTGGAAAAGGACTGTGCGCTTCTGGAAATCAATCCGCTCGTCGTCACTAAAGACGGACGCCTTTTGGCCATGGACTGTAAAATAAATTTTGACGATAACGCCCTTTTCCGGCATCCCGAATACGAAAAAATGATTGATCTTTCCCAGCTTGATCCGTTGGAGATTGAAGCGCGCAAATTTGACCTGGCCTATATAAAAATGAACGGCAATATCGGCTGCATGGTCAACGGCGCGGGACTGGCCATGGCGACGCTGGATATTCTCCAGGAATACGGCGCCGAGCCGGCGAATTTTCTCGATGTCGGCGGCGG
>JAGXRB010000363.1 GCA_018336075.1 Bacteroidota bacterium | reverse complement strand
AGACTGTACCATGCGGCGGTACGGCACTTCCCCAGGCCGGCTGTAAAACGGGACACCCAGCACCGTCTTTTCAACGCTCAAGCCGCGCCCTTGCCAGTAATCGAGCGATTGCTCGGCCATTTCCATGGTCGCGTGGGCCTCGCGCGAAAGGTCGTACACCATCAGGTTGACAAAGTCGAGCACTTCAAAAGACTCAGCCGGGAAGCCATCCGCATTCCTGCCATAGGCGGGCACCGCGGTGGTCAAAAGCACATGGTCGGGCAGGGCAGCGCGCAGTTCGCGCATCAGGGCCAGGTAATTCCCATCCGAAACGCCCACCACCGGGTACTCCCAATCGATGTCGACACCGTCCAGTTCATATTTGGCGGCATAATCGACCAGGTTTTGGACAAAGACCGCCCGAATGGCCGGGTCGGCGGCGATGGCCTCAAACTCCTTCTCAAGCCCCCACCCGCCGACAGAGATGAGCACACTCACCCCGTGCTCGCGTCCCGTTGCGACGATTTTTTTCAACTTCCAGGGATTGCTCACATCCCGAATCGAACCGTCAGGGCGGGGCAGGATAAAGGCGTAATTGATATGGGTTAACTTGTCGTAGGCTATCAACTCCGGGATGGTGTCCTCGGTAATATAAGCCAGCACCCGGAAAGGCTGCGAGGGAGTAGGGGATGCCTTCTGCGGCAGGCACCCCCCTAGGAGAAAAAAAATGAAGCTTAGAACCAAGATTCTGTACCTCATATCCACAAAATAAGTCATCAGCGGCCCGGAAGAATAAACAGAGTAACCGATTCGGGTGAAAGGCTGAGGGTATTAATGGGGGTCAGTTGCTGCGCCGTAACCTGTTCAGCGCGATGCTGCAAGTCCAACTTCCACACCTCGGCCTGGCCGCCGTTGAAGTTTTCGATTTGCAGGTTGACGCTTTTCGGCTCCGAATTCAGGTTAATGACCATGATGGTCAACGCGCCATCTGGGCGTTTGGCCGCATAAACGCTGACATACTGCTGATCGCTTGAAGCATAAATACGCTCGGTGCCAAAATGGCGGGTGAACATCTGGAACGCCAGGCCGGTGCTATGCAGTTCGGAACGGCTCATCATGCCATACCTGCCAGTTACGGCAAACTGCTGGAGCATGAAGGTATCCTGATTAATCATGCGTCCCACCACATCGGCGAACCAGATGCCGTGAAAGTGCGAGTCTATTGTCCCTTCACCGCCGGCGTTTTCAACCCAGGAAGAGTTGAACTCGGTGACCGCCACCGGCAAGTCTTTGCCGGTCTGTTCACGAACTATCGAGCGAAGCCTGGGTATCAGCACATCCCATTCGGCAGAGTTGGCGCGAAGATGTTCCTTGAGCGGTGCCCCGGCTGTCATGGATTGAGGGAACGGATAGCGATGCACTGAGACAATATCGACCAGGTCGGCGTTGGTTTTCAGGAAAGCCACCAGCCAATCGCTGTACTTTTGCCCATACTCTTCGGTCGGGTTGGCGATAAACTGGCTGACTTCCGGCCCAACCAACTGGATGGAAGGGTCGGCGGCTTTCATCGCCTGGGCAAACAAGCGCCAATCCTGGGCAAACTGTTCGGGCGTGTAATTGGGTAAGCGCATACCGACCTGGGTGGGGAACAGGTCGGGTTCGTTTCCAATGCCCCAATAACGCACTTTATAGTTTTTTTCGATGTTAACGTACCGCACCATTTCAGCGGCTGCTGCCGGGGTGCTGGCTACCAGGCGGACATTGATAAACGGTTCAGCGCCCCACTGCTCACAGAAAGCCATCAGCATATCAATCTGGGTTGCGGTGGGCGTATTCTCGTCGCCCCAGCGCCCGCCGGGGAAGCGCACAATATTAATCCCCAGGCTCGGAATCACTTCAAGCATTGTCGGGGGAACGCCCAACCAGGGACCCCAGTTGGTGCCAAAGAAAACCGGGCTAACTTGTCCCAAAGACTGACCCGCGTCCACGTACAATCCGCCGGGGATGGGTGACGGCGCTGGCGTAAAGGTCGGCAACGGAAGAGCGGCATCCGCAGACGCGGGTTCAGTGGCAATGGAAGGGCTGGCAGGTTGGGCACTGCATGCCAGCAGGCTGAAAACCAGCAAAGAAAGCAGGGCTATGGCAAATAGTCGCGGCATTGTAAGTTTATTTATCGACGCCGGTGATAACAATACCCTGAATGAAGTAACGCTGGGCGGCCAGGAAGAGCAGCAACGGAATCACCAGGGCCATCAACGAACCCGCCTGGATGAGCTGCGGTTGCGCGCCATAAATTCCATTGAAGGTCGAAAGCGCAATCGAAATCGGCCATTTCTCGCGGGCAGTGGTCAGGTAAATCAACGGTCCAAAATAGTCGTTCCAGGTCCACACAATGTGAAAGACGCTAACCGCCAGCAAAGCCGGGAAGGATTGCGGCAGGATAATCGACCACAACACGCGTAAAGGACCGGCGCCGTCAATCATGGCGGCCTCGTCCAGTTCACGCGGCAGGGTCATGAAGAATTGGCGCAACAGGAAGACGTTATATGCGCTGCCAAAAAAGGCTGGAACAATCAGCGGCAACCAGGTTCCCACCCAGCCAATACTCTGGAAGAAGGTATAGGTCGGGATGACGGTCACAAACCCGGGCAGGAAGATGGTCGAAATCAACACGATGAACAGGAAATCGCGCCCAGGGAAGCGGAAACGGGCAAATCCGTAGGCGATCAGGGTGCAGGACAACACGGTTCCGATGCCAGACGCAATCGCGTAAAAGAAGGTATTCCACATCAGGCGCGGGAAGTTAATCGTACTCCAGACCGTTGTAAAGTTTTGCCAGGTCGGGGTAAACTGCCAGGGTCGCTCCAGAGAACGCCAGGCAACGGCGCAGGAAAACTCGCCGCGCTCAAGATTATCGGGGTCTACAAAGGCGCTTTCCTGGCGTCCCTTTCGGGTAATACCAAAATCTTGCTTGGCGTTACTGTCCGCATCAAATCCCTCGCAAGTATTCACGGGGACAGTAT
>JAGXRB010000362.1 GCA_018336075.1 Bacteroidota bacterium | reverse complement strand
TTTGGTAGTGTGATAAAAAACCTTGTTCCCTCGCCAATATCGGATTCTGCCTTCAACTCACCGCCATGCGCTTTCACAATATCGTAACTCAGCGATAAGCCGAGCCCCGTTCCCTCACCAGTTGGTTTGGTTGTGAAGAAAGGCTGAAATATTTTATTTTTGATTTCTTCCGGAATGCCGTTACCGTTGTCTTTTACAGCTATTAGCAGTTGGCTGTAAGCTGTTAGCTGAGTGGTGATGGATACGGTAGGAACATAGCCGGTCTCTCCTTTTTTACTTCGTTCATTCACTGTGTAAAATGCATTGTTGATGAGATTGAGCAGAACCCTTCCGATATCCTGCGGAATAATGCTGATTTTGGGAAGGGTGGGGTCGAAGTCAGTTTGGAAATCAGCATTAAAAGATTTATCCTTTGCCCTCAATCCGTGATAACTCAGCCGCAAATATTCATCGCATAAGCTGTTTATGTCGGTTAATTCTTTCTGTCCGTTGCTAATGCGGCTATGTTGGAGCATACCTTTTACGATGGAATCGGCGCGTTTGCCGTGTTGAAGAATTTTTTCCTCATTGATTGCGATATCATCAGCAATGGCCTTAATATCTTCCAGATTACCTGCTTCCAGCTCCTCCTTCAATTCGGCGATCAACTCCATATTGACTTCGGAGAAATTGTTCACAAAGTTCAACGGGTTTTGGATTTCATGGGCGATTCCTGCAGTAAGTTCTCCGAGAGATGCCATTTTTTCGGTAAGAATAAGTTGATTTTGAGCTGCTTGAAGGTTTCTAAGAGTTTCGTTTAATCTTTTATTTAATTTTTTCTTTTCAATAAACCTGATGAAGGTGATAACTACAAGCACTACAGCAATTAACATTCCTGCCAGAAAAATGTTGCGTGTCATCCGTTCGCGGTTAATCTGCTCCTGTTTAATGGCCATTAACTTTTCATTGCTTTCTTTCTTGAGCGCCATTTCATTTTCAAATTCCATGATATTGGTCAATTGGGTAATCTTTGCAATATTTTCTGCGGATTGCACTGAGTCTTTCATCTTCGAATAATTCAGGCTATTCAGATAAGCATTTTTATGATCGCCCAGTTTAAAATAGGTTTCCGCAATCTCTTTATAAATTACTTTTCTGATTTGCAGATTTGATTTTGGAACTGTCTTTTCTGCCAGCTTGAGTATCTCATTGGCTTTAGCATATTCCCCATTGATCATGGCTATACCGGCTAAGCCCATATTGGCTCTTGATTCTCCCGTTAAGTCACCGATTTGCCTGCTTTTTTGCAAAGCAATTTCATATTTTTCCATTGAATTGTTTATTTCAGACAATTGCAGGTAATAATCTCCCAAACGCAGATTGGCATCCACAACCGCGATTTTATACCCTATCTGATCACCAAAGGGCAAACCCTTTTCATAGTATTCAATCGCTCTTTTGATATTTCCTTGCTTTGCGTGTATATCGCCAATATAGAGATAACTGGCAAAAGTATTGTAGTTGTCATTGAATTTGAGACGGATAGCCAATGCTGCCTGATGATGTACCATTGAAGAATCCAATATGCCAGCCAATTCATAGGTAACGCCCATATCGTTGTGTATACGTGCAATACCCCACTGATTATTTGCCTGTTGGTAAATTGCAAGTGCTTCCTGCTGGCTTTTGAGGGCATCATCCCATTTTTCTACAAATGCATACACAAAACCCATGGCAAGCAATGATTCAACAATGGCAGTACTATCGTTTACCTGCCGGCCTATTTTAAGAGATTCCATCAGGTATTCCAACGATTCGCCATAGTTGCCCTTCACCCGCAAAACGAGTCCCATATTGATCAATTGATACAAATAGCTCTTTTTGTCACCAGATGTTTTATATAATTCCAAGGCTTTTTTGGAGAATTGCAGAGCTTCATCATTCTGCCCCTTACGTTCGTATATGCTACCCAACTCAGAATAAATAGCAGCTTTTTCTAAGATATTGGTTTCCTGTAACAAATTGAGGCCTGCCATCAATGTGTCCTCAGCTGCCTGAATATCAGTTTCTAATATTGCGCGGGCATAAAGCACATAACTTTCTATCGTCAAAGCAATGATCCTATTGAAAAGTTGCTCATCAGATTCAATATCCTCTAAATGAAACAATTGCCTTGACAAACCCAAAGCCTGTGCAGCGTAAAACAAATTGCTGTCATTTTCAAATTCTTCGTAAAACTGATGGGATAATTCAAGAGATTGGTTAATCATGACGGTATCGGCAAGTTCAAAATCAGACAATTCTGATCCCAGGACTGGCAGTCGAAGCCACATGCCTGTTATAATTAAAAGTACTAAAAAACACTTGTTTATCATTTTGAAAGTTATATTGGCAATTGAACAATAAATGCAGTTCCTTCATCTTTTTTAGTATCCACCTTCAACTCACCGCCATGTGCTTTCACAATGTCGTAACTCAAACTCAATCCTAATCCAGTACCTTGACCTGTAGGTTTAGTAGTGAAAAATGGTTGGAAGATTTTATTTTTGATTTCATCAGGGATGCCGTTGCCGTTGTCTTTTACAGCTATTAGCAGTTGGCTGTTAGCTGTTAGCTGAGTGGTGATAGATACGGTCGGCACATAGTCGGTCTCTCCTTTTTTACTTCGTTCATTCACTGTGTAAAATGCATTGTTGATGAGATTGAGCAGAACCCGTCCGACATCCTGTGGAATAATGCTGATTTTGGGAAGGGTGGGGTCGAAGTCAGTTTGGAAATCGGCGTTGAAAGATTTGTCTTTTGCCCTCAATCCGTGATAACTCAGCCGCAAATACTCATCGCATAAAGTGTTTATGTCGGTTAATTCTTTTTGTCCATTGCTGCTTCTGCTGTGTTGCAGCATTCCTTTTACGATGGAATCGGCGCGTTTGCCGTGATGAAGAATCTTTTCAAGGTTACTTTTTAGGTCATTTCCAAGTGCTTTTGCCTCCTCTAAATCTTCTTTTTCAATTTCTTCCCACATTTCATCAATCATTTCATAACTTACCTCTGAAAAATTATTCACAAAGTTGAGCGGGTTTTGAATTTCATGGGCAATACCTGCGGTGAGTTCACCCAAAGAAGCCATCTTTTCGGATTGGATGAGTTGGGCTTGGGCGGATTTAAGGTCTTCAAGCGATTTGGTTAATGCAGTATTGGTTTCTTCTATGGCTTTCCTTTTTTGCTCTAGTTCTTCGATGGTTTCTTCCAAAAGTATGGCAGTAGTGCGTTTTACCTTTTCTGTGCGGTCGAGCTTGAACGCTAAGATGACCAGTTCTTTATCAGCATCCTTCAAAGATTTATTGATCAAAGCTTTCTGATCATCAGAGATGCTTTCAATCTGCTGAAGAATGTCAAGGATATTTTGAAGATGTTGATTCATTGTTTTATTGTCATTTGATTTGCGTCATTTGTTGTCATTAGCTGCGCTGTCATTTGTTGTCATTTGCTTCGCGTCATTTATTGTCATTTGCTTCGCTGTCATTTGTTGTCATTTGCTTCGTTGTCATTTGTTGTCATTGGCTTCGCTGTCATTTGTTGTCATTGGCTTCGCTGTCATTTGTTGTCATTGGCTTCGCTGTTATTTGTTGTCATTTGCTTCGCGTCATTTGTTGTCATTAGTTGCGCGTCATTTGTTGTCATTAGTTTCTTTGTTAATGTTGATCATCAGAAGTACTGGTATTGCCAATGGATTTGATATAGTTGTTTAATTTGACTCCAATAGATTCTAAAACTGCCGAAATCCTTTTATAATCTTCAGTTTCAATCAAATTTCGGTTGTGGGCTTTTGTAAGCCATGTTTTCGATTCATAAAGGGATCCTCTCGAATAATAACTAAAATTTTTTGCCTCACGATAATGGTATCGGCCGAACCCTTCGCTCAGATTAGCAGCGACAGAATCAATAGCTCTGACAAATTGTTTTCCTATTGTGTCTTTTGCAAAATAGTCCCACTTAGTTACAGTGTTCCAGACTTCCTCTCCTATTTCCATTGCCATTTGGTAAACTTTGAAATCCTCTAGTTTCATGATAATTAAATTTAGATTGATACTTTATTGTCATTAGCTGCGCTGTCATTTGCTTTGCGTCATTTGCGCTACGCGCGTCATTTATTGTCATTTGCTTTGCGTCATTTGCGCTATGCGTGTCATTTGTTGTCATTTGCTTTGCGTCATCTGCTTTGCGTCATTTGCGCTACGCGCGTCATTTGTTGTCATTTGCTTTGCGTCATTTGCTTTGCGTCATTTGCGCTATGCGTGTCATTTGTTGTCATTTGCTTTGCGTCATTTGCTTTGCGTCATTTGCGCTATGCGTGTCATTTGTTGTCATTTGCTTTG